>NZ_JBQSVM010000002.1:0-174746 GCF_052376235.1 Psychrobacter sp. AOP7-A1-24
GATAAAACCTTTCTCTAATAAATGCTCATACATCAAACAGTATTTTAGGATTGGGTCTGGGTTTTTTCGTCCAGCGAGTTTTAACTCATTGGCTATCAATACATTCGCCTGATGGTTATAGGCTAGGTTGTCCATATACATTGCTTTTAGTTCTGTACTGTTTTCAAACATACCGCTATTACCATGTGTCGACCATGACCCACTTGGCTCAAAGTTGATAAATTGCTGATAAAATAAGTTCAGATAAACATCACTGCACAAACTCAGAAAAATATCGAATTCTTTATTTAGGTAGTCTTCAGAAAAAAACTTAACGCGGCGAACAGCTTCTCTCGCATTACAGATACCTATCGTTTGCGTTGAATACGTCTCTAGCTGCTCAGTCTCATTCATTTTTGTATTGAGCTTTTTGATGACTAATTGTTCAATCTCTTCTATATTTTTGTCCCTTACCTCTGGATGGGTTGCCCACTCAATGATTTGGCGTACGTATTGCTTTTTAGTGACACCTAAAATACGCTGCGGCTCCCATGCCAAAAACTCCACCATATTAGAGAGCCCAGTCGTCCATGATAACTGGTCTTTTAGATGATTCATTGATCCAAAAACTCGGCGATATTTTTCTGCAGCTTTCATACTAATAATGTCTCACGGTTTGCTTACTGATTTTATCAAAACTCATTATTGCTATAAAACGCCTAACCCACTCAATAATAACTGCCCTCCAGCAAATATCAATAACACGCCAAACGCACGCTTAAGCATCAGTGCGGGCAACACATGGGCAAGCTTGGCACCAACTTTTGCCATCGCAAAGCTGGCGACTGAGATAAACAAGAATCCTGTGACATGGACAAACCCTATCGTACCCTCAGGCAGATTGACCACGTCTTGACCGAACCAAGCAAAGCCTGCTGCCCCAGCCAATGCAATCGGTAGACCGCACGCCGCTGATGTGCCGACCGATTGTTTCATTGGTAGTCCTGCCCAATTCAAAAACGGTACGGTTAAACTGCCGCCACCAATACCGAAGATAGAGGACGCCATCCCAATGCCAGTACCTGCGCCAAACTGTACACCAGCCGACGGTAACGGTTTACCTACCTGTTCTTTATTAGAAAAGAACAGCATTTTTAGAGCGACCAACAACGCACCGAAACCGATGATCGCCTGTAGTGCCTGTCCATCAATCATATCCGCGATACCAGCGCCGACCAAACTACCAATAACCAATCCGAGCGCCATCTTGCGCCATACTTCCCAGCGCACGCCGCCACGCTTGTTATGGGCAGTCAGTGAGCTGATTGAGGTCACAACGATTGTCGCCAGTGACGTCCCAATGGCCAAATGAGTGATTACTCCTGGCGAAAAGTCATAAGCGGTAAAAATCCAAACCAATGCGGGCACGATAATCATGCCTCCGCCAACGCCAAACAAGCCCGCGCTGACACCCGCAAACGCGCCTGCAATCACAAACCACACATATAACATCATAGAACAAACCTTTTATAATACTCACTGGCGCTATAGTACTCGCTTAGGCGTGCTTAATTGTATTTGCCAAATTTCAGCGTGACCTTTATGCTGTTTACTCGGTACTGTCTGACCACAACAATCGCTCAGTATATCAAAGTTTCCTTTAACCACATCGACTAAACTTATGCCGCCACTCACTGGTTTTTCTACCTATTTATCCGAGCTCAATCACCGTCATGTGGCTAGTAGCGCCTCGACCAATAGCGAGCTAATAGAAGCCTTACAAAACGGCTCGTTAGATGTCGCAACCGTACACGTTTTGACAGCGGAAACCCAAAGCGCAGGTCGTGGTCAGCATGGCCGCTCATGGCAATCACCGCGCGGTAACGTCTATCTGTCGCTATATCATCCCGTGCATATGCCGATCAGTGGCTTGCTATCGCTCATCATTGGTCTCGAACTGGCAAAAATGCCTGTGATCCAAACGTTGAACGAGCAGCTACAAGCCCAAGGATTGACGCCAATTGGGGTGAAGTGGGCAAACGACTTGGGATTTTATCAGCAAGCTCAGAGACAATCTGAAAAGCTATCTAAAGAGCAATCTATAACGGACAGCTCGGTATTGGATTCAGTGTTGAATAATGATGTAGCAAATCAGCGTACGCTACCCTTTAATAAGCTGGCTGGAATTTTGATAGAGCCAGTGGCTCACTCTGGCAGGCTGGTTGGGGTGGTGATAGGTGTGGGAATTAATGTACAAGCGACACCAAAGCTCACAGCAAAAACTGCTGAAGGCATGAGTTACCAAGCGATTAGTCTACAAGATATTAATGAGATGCGACCTTTAGAGACGCAATCTGCGAGCCTACCAGAACTACCAATGCTCTATCAGCAGATGAGCAAAGCTTTGATGGCGGCGATGACACGCTTTGAGCATTTAGGTATAGAACAGCCAACAGGTCATACTTATTATTTGGATGGTTTTTTGGAGCAGTTTGCGATGATGGATGCATTGGCAGGTCTGCGTTTACGCGTTACTCAAGACTATAATAATCAACAAAAAGTTGTAACAGGAATTGCTTGCGGTATCGATACTCATGGGTGTTTGCAATTGCGTCAAGATAACGGTAAGATTTCTACGCTTTTTACTGGACGCATCGACGTTATTGATTAGGAACTGTCCTATACTTAGGCAACTATACTGATGAGTATCATCATCAACGAGCACTATATAAAGGGACTTTTATGCTCTGGCTTGATCTTGGAAATACCCGCCTAAAATACTGGCTAACCGATGATATCGGACAAATAGTCGCGCATGATGCCAAACAGCATTTGCAAGCGCCTGCTGAACTACTCATGGGTCTGACAGATCGCTTTGAGCGTTATGCGCCTGATTTTATTGGTATCTCATCGGTATTGGGCGACAATCTCAATGCCAAAGTATCAGAGACGCTCAGTCGTTTGAATATTCCGTTTGAGTTTGTCCATGTCGATGCAGCACATGCGTTGATGAAAAGTGATTACAATGATGAGCAGCTCGGCTGTGATCGTTGGTTACAGATGCTGGGTGCAGTCGATAAGAAGAAGCGCCAATGCGTGATTGGCTGTGGTACAGCGGTGACCATTGATTTGATTGATCATGCTGAACATTTGGGTGGATATATCTTCCCCAGTATCTACCTACAGCGTGAATCACTGTTCTCTGGTACTAAGCAAATCACTATCTCGAACGGTACTTTTGATAGCGTCAGCCAAGGCTTGACCACTCAAGACGCCGTACATCGCGGTATCTTGCTCTCTATTGTCGGCGCGATCAATGAGATTAGTCATCGTCACCCTAATTTTGAATTGATTATGACAGGTGGCGATGCCGCTATTATTTCGCAGCATGTCAATCGCCCCGTACGCTTGCGTGATGATTTATTATTAAACGGTTTAGCAAGATATTTTGATTACCGTAATAAGTCGTAGTCGATTATCGATGACTAAATAGCACTAAGTCACATTGTTATATTGGCGCAAAAAAGGCAGTACGTTTGAAACGTACTGCCTTTTTTATTTAGATAATGCTCTAGTCGCTTCTTATTTAGTCTCGTTAAACAGCTCACGACCGACTAGCATACGGCGGATTTCACTGGTACCTGCGCCAATTTCATATAGCTTGGCATCACGCCAGTAGCGGCCAAGTGGATACTCGTTGGTGTAGCCATTACCGCCAAATATTTGGATACCTTCGCCTGCCATCCACGTCGCTTTTTCGGCACACCATAGAATCACACTGGCACAGTCTTTACGTACTTCTCGACTATGACCAGCACCGCGCGCGTCCAACATATCGAGATTTTTGCCGACGGTGTATAAGAAGCTACGACCGGCCTGTAGTATCGTATACATGTCGGCAACTTTACCTTGGATAAGCTGAAACTCACCGATGGCTTGACCAAACTGCTTACGATCATGGATATAAGGCACGACATTGTCCATCACTGCTTGCATGATACCGATAGGACCTGCGGCCAATACGGCACGCTCATAATCTAGGCCGCTCATCAGCACCTTAACGCCCTCATTTAGACCACCCAAAATATTTGCACTTGGTACTTTTACATTATTAAATGTCATTTCGCCAGTATGGCTACCGCGCATGCCGAGCTTATCAAGCTTTTGCGCGGTACCAAAACCATCCATGCCTTTTTCGACGATAAAAGCCGTCATGCCTTTTGCGCCCATTTCAGGATTGGTCTTGGCATAGACAACCATTACATCTGCATCAGGACCATTAGTAATCCACATCTTGCTGCCATTTAAAATATAGCTACCATCTTTTTCTTCGGCTTTGAGCTTCATACTAACGACATCTGAGCCAGCGCCTGTCTCACTCATTGCTAAGGCACCGATGAACTCGCCACTGATTAGCTTTGGTAAATACTTTTGCTTTTGTTCCTCAGAGCCATTACGTTTGATTTGATTAATACACAGATTGGAGTGTGCGCCATAGCTAAGCGCGACCGATGCCGAAGCGCGGCTAATCTCTTCCATCGCGACCATATGTGCGACATAGCCCATGTTAGAGCCGCCGTACTCTTCAGGAACGGTAATACCATGTAGACCGAGGTCACCCATCTTCTGCCAGAGATCCATTGGGAACTCATCGCTACTGTCAATCTCCGCAGCACGTGGGGCGATCTCGTTTGCCGCAAACTGCTGCACGACATCACGTAGAGCGTCAATATCTTCACCAAGTTGAAAATTTAATCCAGGTAAACTCATAACCATTCCTTGTATTTTAATATTTAATTTTTACGATAACTTCTAAGACTGACGTTTATTGATTAAGGCACGTGCTACGTTTGAGCCATTTGGACGCTTTAAGAACTCACTGATACGTTCGCCTGCTACAACCAATTTGTTCAAATCAATACCAGTACTGATACCCATGCCATGTAGCATGTAAACCACATCTTCGGTCGCAACATTGCCAGTTGCGCCTTTAGCATAAGGACAACCACCTAGGCCAGCGACGGAAGTATCAAACTCGCTAACACCTATTTGTAAGGCAGCCAAGGTATTGCTGAGTGCTTGACCATAAGTATCATGGAAGTGCCCAGATAGCATAGAGATATCAGCATGCTCAAGCGCCGCTTGTAGGGCACGCTGTACTTTGAGCGGTGTACCAACACCAATTGTATCCGCAATACCGATCTGCTCTGAACCGATCTCAACCAATCGTTTGGTGACGTAGGCTACTTGATTAGGATCAATCTCACCTTCATAAGGACAACCGACCGTACAAGAGATAACGCCTCGTACCTTGATGCCTTGTTCTTTTGCCGCAGCAGCCACTGGCGCGAACCGCTCAATACTCTCATCGATACTACAATTGATGTTTTTTTGGCTAAAGGTTTCGCTGGCTGAACCAAAAATGACAATCTCGTCAGGACGATGCAAGATAGCATTTTCAAAGCCGCGCATATTAGGTACTAGTACCGAGTAGCAAACGTCCGTCTGCCGCGTAGGCGCGAGTGCATCAAGCAACTCACTGTTATCGCCCATTTGTGGCACCCATTTTGGCGAAACAAAACTGGTCGCTTCCAATTTTTTGACACCCGCCGCAATCAAATCATTGATAAGCGTCTGCTTAACCTCAGTCGGTACCGTCATTGATTCGTTTTGTAGTCCATCGCGCGGGCTGACATCAACGATGGTGACATGCTCTGGATACGAGTGGCTCATACTTATTATCCTTTTCTATTCGCTTTCACTATCGATACGTAATAGCTCATCACCATCAGCGACTAAGTCACCTGCTCCAAACAACAGCTCTGCTACCACACCATTCGTCGGTGCCGTAATAGTATGTTCGATTTTCATGGCTTCGATGACTGCTAACGGCTCGCCTTTTTTCACAGTATCGCCAACGCCTACTTTGAATGCAACCACTTGCCCTGGCATCGGTGACTTCAAACTACCAGCCGCTGCTGTGTCTTCGCCCACATGTGCCATGATATCAATAAGCGTAATTTCATCACGTCCACTATCTGTGAATACGTAGACCGTCTCATTATTCACCCAGCTTTGAGCATTGATGCGGGCACCTTCTAACCACAAAGTATGATTATGCACGTCACTACTATCATAACTCACCTGACCCTCATAAACCGTTTCGGTCTGAGAGGCCACATTGATATTGCGATCATCTTGCGTATTCGAGATTTCTTTGCCAATGACGAGCATAAAACTACTGAGATTATCGCTGCCCTTTTTACTATCAACACAATTCGCATTGTGCCAATTACTGATGCGAGCGCTATAGGTCTGCTCATCATAAACCAAGCTAAATGAACGGGTATAATCGCTATAAGCACGGAAACCAGTTGACTTGCTAAATGGATCTGAGCCTTGCGTGGTCGCTTCGCTCGCTAATTGCTGCGCAATAGCTGTCACCACAAGCGTCGATAACCCAAGAGGATGCTGGTCAAAAAGCTTATCCTGCTCACGCTCAATCAATGCGGTATCAAGATTGGCTTTGCTAAATGAATCGGTATTTAAAATATAGCGCAAAAATGCTACGTTATTTGGCAGACCAACGATACGCGTTTGTGCCAATGCCCGATCAAGTCTCGCCAACGCTTGCTCGCGTGTGGGAGCATGGACGATAAGTTTGGCAATCATAGAGTCGTAAAATGGACTGATGACGTTACCCTCACGTACGCCATCATCGATACGCACATCAGTGCCACTTTTATCAATAATGAACGTACTATGCTCAGGCTTTTGATAAGTGAATAACGTACCTGTCGCTGGCAAGAAATTGTTATCAGGGTTTTCAGCACAGATACGTGCCTCAATTGCATGACCATTAATAGCCAGATCATCTTGCGTTTTTGGCAACGGCTGACCTGCAGCGACCGACAGCTGCCACTCAACCAAATCGACACCAGTAATCGCTTCACTAACAGGATGCTCAACTTGCAAGCGCGTATTCATTTCCATGAAATAAAAATTCATAGCGTCTTCACGCTGCTCAACGATGAACTCAACCGTACCTGCACCAACGTAATCAACTGCACGTGCTGCTTCAATTGCCGCTGTACCCATTGCTTCACGCATGGCAGTATCAACACCCGGCGCTGGCGCTTCTTCTAGTACTTTTTGATGGCGACGCTGTACTGAGCAATCACGCTCAAACAGATGCACATAATTACCATGCGTATCACCGAATACTTGGATTTCGATATGTCGTGGTTTTAGCGCGTATTTTTCGACCAATACTTGATCATTACCAAAGCTGGTAATCGCTTCACGGCGACACGAGTCGAGCAGGTCAATAAAATCGCTGCTTTGCTCCACGATACGCATGCCTTTACCGCCGCCACCTGCACTGGCTTTAATCAAGACAGGATAGCCAATACTATCGGCCTGCTGCTGCAAAAACTGTGCGTCTTGGTTATCACCATGATAGCCCGGTATCAGCGGCACGCCAGCCGATTCCATCAAGCGCTTAGACTCAGACTTGCCACCCATGGCGCGAATAGCATCGGCTGATGGACCAATAAACACCAAGCCAGCATCTTGGCAAGCCTGTGCAAAATCTGCGTTCTCACTTAAAAACCCATACCCTGGATGAATTGCTTGAGCACCGGTCTGCTTAGCAATAGCGATAATAGCATCACCTTTTAGATAACTGTCTTTCGGTGCCGAACCGCCCAAATAAATAGCTTCATCACAGACAGCCACATGCTTAGCACTGCGGTCCGCATCAGAATAAACAGCAACGGTACTGACGCCAAGACGCTTAGCAGTCGCAGCCACTCGGCAAGCAATTTCACCACGGTTGGCGATTAGAATTTTAGAAAACATAACTATCCCTGTGTCTTGTCGTTGTTATTTGACGTCTTGTCTATTTGCCCATTTGCCTATCATTGTTCTGCTACTAGTTAGTCTGCTGTCAGCCAAGCAGGCTTGCGCTTTTGTAAAAATGCTTGCACGCCCTCTTTACCTTGTGTTGATGAGCGGATATCAGCGATACCTTTGACCGTGTCAGCAATCAGCTCATCGGTAATAGGTGCACCAGCGACATCGTGTAATAGCTGCTTGCAGGTTTTGACTGCATCAGGGCTATTTTTGACGACTTTGTTACAGAACGCAGCCACTTCATCGCCTAGCCACTCTTCGCTAACACGCTCATGGATAAAGCCAAGCTGACGCGCCTTTTTGGCATCAAACACCTCAGCACTTAGGAAATAACGCTGCGACGCTCTAGCACCTAGCGCTCGGATAACATAAGGGCTAATGGTGGCAGGTGCCAACCCTAAACGGACTTCGCTGAGGCAGAAATTAGCAATCTTGACCGCAATGGCTACGTCGCAAACAGCGACTAAACCCATACCGCCTGCATATACATCACCTTGAATGGCCGCAACGGTTGGCTTAGGACATTCATAAATAGTTTTAAGCATTTGTGCCAATTTATCAGCATCCGCTAGATTTTCTTCATAGCTATAATCTGCCATGGCACGCATCCAATTGAGATCAGCGCCTGCACAGAATGCTTTGCCAGCCGCAGCCAAGACAATAACACGTACCTCATCATCAGCACCCAACTTCGTGAAAGCCTCTGTTAGCTCGGCAATCATCTCATCGTTAAAAGCGTTACGTATTTCAGGACGATTCAATGTCACTGTCGCCAAGTGCTGCTCGACGTTAACCAATAGGCTTTTATAATTTTTATCGCTGTCTTTTTGCATAACTTTCTCTATATTTCCATGTAAATACTTAAACAAACTCTTGGTCAACTCATAATAATGTTAATACAAGGAAACCGAATGTAGATGTACAAATCGTACTTTAAATAAGATTGATGCAGTAGTCGCTTATTATGGGAAAACTTTAGAACGCTTACATTCTAAAGACACCAAATTTTGTCTCTTCAATCGGTGCGTTATAAGCCGCGCTCAACCCTAATGCTAATACATTCCGGGTATCGGCAGGGTCAATCACGCCGTCATCCCACATGCGCGCGGTGGCATAATACGGGTGACCTTGCTCTTCATACATTTCACAAATCGGTGCTTTAAATGCCGCTTCCTCTTCGTCGCTCCACGCTTCACCTTTACGATCAAAGTTATCTCGCTTGACTGTTGCCAATACCGAGGCAGCTTGCTCACCACCCATGACAGAGATACGAGCATTTGGCCACATCCATAAGAAACGCGGGCTATAGGCACGACCGCACATACCGTAGTTACCCGCGCCGAACGAGCCACCGACGATAACCGTAAATTTTGGCACTTTGGCATTGGCAACTGCCATTACCATTTTGGCACCATGACGAGCAATGCCTTCGTTTTCATATTTTCGACCAACCATAAAGCCTGTAATATTTTGCAGGAATACTAATGGAATTTTGCGTTTACAGCACAGCTCGATGAAGTGCGTGCCTTTTTGCGCAGATTCACTGAACAGAATGCCGTTGTTAGCAATAATACCAACAGGCATCCCTTCGATATGAGCAAACCCGCACACCAAGGTAGTGCCAAAGCGCGCTTTGAACTCATCAAAGGCACTGTCATCAACGATACGGGCAATGATTTCTCTGATATCAAATGGCTTGCGCTTATCTGTGGGAATAACACCATATAGCTCTTTGGCGTCATAACGTGGCGGACGTGGTGTGATTTGATTAAGGATGTTTTTTGCAGGACGATTTAGATGACTGACGATATTACGGGCGATCGATAGCGCGTGGGTATCATTTTGCGCTAGATGATCAACCACACCTGACAGCCGCGTATGTACATCACCGCCGCCCAAATCTTCTGCGGTGACCTCTTCGCCCGTCGCTGCTTTGACCAGCGGCGGACCACCCAAAAAGATTGTGCCTTGCTCTTTAACGATAATAGATTCATCGCTCATAGCAGGCACATAAGCACCGCCAGCAGTACAGCTACCCATGACCACAGCAATCTGCGGAATACCTGCCGCACTCAGATTGGCTTGGTTAAAAAAAATACGGCCGAAATGCTCTTTATCAGGGAACACATCATCTTGGTTCGGTAAATTGGCACCACCTGAGTCAACTAGATAAACGCACGGCAGATTATTTTCTTGCGCGATTTCTTGGGCACGTAGATGCTTTTTGACCGTCATTGGGTAGTATGTGCCGCCTTTTACCGTGGCATCGTTACAGACAATCATACACTCGATGCCATTGATACGACCAATACCTGCAATCACACCAGCCGCCGGAATCTCTTCACCATACATATCATGTGCAGCCATCGGTGCCACTTCTAGGAACGGGGTGCCTACATCCAATAAACGCTCGACGCGCTCACGGGGTAACAGCTTACCACGCGCTAAATGCTTGGCTCGTGCGCGCTCTGAGCCGCCTTGAGCAACCTTACGCAAGTGTACATACAGGTCATCGACTATCTCTTGCATCGCGGCACTGTTTTGCTGAAAGTCGCTTGAGTTTGGACTCAGTTTACTGGTTATGATAGCGCTCATGATATCCCTTTTTTTCTTATACATAGATAGATACATAGATGTGAGTGGCTTTTTATATAAATGATACTAACTGCTATTGTTAAGCATTACTCACATGGTTAGTCTTATATTTTTTAGAATGGATAAGTAAATTTACTACAAACCCAATTCTTCTTTCATTTGCTCAATTATTTTATACTTTTGAATTTTGCCAGTGATGGTCATTGGATATTCAGTCACAAAGCGATAGTAAGCGGGCACTTTATAATGAGCGATATGCTCACTACAGAACTCGCGGACTTCTTCTTCAGTCAAACAGCCAGGTTCTTTCGGAATAATCCAAGCTGCTAGCACTTCTCCATAGCGCTCGTCTGGTATCCCGACGATTTGTACATCACGGATTTTCGGATGGCGGTAGAGATAATTTTCAATTTCTACTGGATAGATGTTTTCACCACCGCGAATCACCATGTCTTTACTTCGACCGACGATTTTGACATAACCGTCCTCGTCCATTGTGGCCAAATCACCCGTATGCATCCAACCGTCTTGGATAGCTTCACGCGTTTTAAAACGACTGCCCCAATAGCCTTTCATAATCGAGTAGCCACGTGTGAGTAGCTCGCCTGTCTCACCCAGCGGTACAATTTCGCCCGTTGCGGTATCGACAACTTTGACCTCAAGCGCAGGCTGTACCAGACCTACCGTCGAGACCTGTTTATCAAGTGGCGTGTGCTCATTGGTCTGGCAAGATACCGGACTGGTCTCTGTCATACCATAAGCAATAGTGACTTCGCTCATGTGCATTTTATCGATGACGCGGCGCATGACTTCAATCGGACAGCTAGACCCCGCCATGATGCCTGTGCGCAGAGTAGATAGATCAAAGTCTTCAAATTCAGGATGGTCAAGCTCTGCGATAAACATCGTAGGTACGCCATGTAGACCCGTACACTTCTCTTCTTCGACTGCTTGCAATACGGTCAATGGCTCAAAGCCATCGTTTGGATAGACGATACAACCGCCATGCGTGAGAATCGCCAAATTACCAAGTACCATACCAAAACAATGATACAAAGGTACTGGAATACACAGTCTATCTTCTTCCGTAAGGTTCATGGCCTCACCGATGAAGTAGCCGTTGTTAAGGATGTTGCGATGGCTCAGGGTAGCGCCTTTTGGGGTACCCGTCGTACCACTGGTGAACTGTACATTGATAGCATCGGTATTTTTAAGCTGCGCTTGACGCTCGGCTACACGGGGATCGTTGGCATCGCCTTCGCTCATCCATGCAGAGAATCTCTGCATAAAACTAAAGGTCTCGTCCGACTCTGGCTCATCAATCCAAATAATACGTTCAATCGTTGGAATTTCAACCAAATCAAGCTGAGTATAGTCTTTATGGTAAATCTCAGGGCACAGTTCACGAATTAAACTGGCATAGTCACTGGTTTTGAAATGACGCATAAGCACGAGTGCTGAGCAGCCCAGTTTATTTAAGGCATATTGCAGCTCAAAGGTACGGTAGGCAGGATTGATATTAACGAGGATAACGCCGACTTTTGCCGTAGCCAATTGCATGAGTAACCATTCAGCATTGTTATGCGACCAAATACCGATACGATCGCCAATCTCAAGCCCCATCTCAATCATGCTACTGGCTAATTGATTAACTTGCTGCTGCAGCTCTCGATATGTCCAGCGGATGTTTTGATGACGGACGACCAATGCTTCGCGCTCAGAATATTTGGAGACAATAGCATCAAAAAAATCACCGATTGTCGCTTCAATCAGCGGTACATCAGGACCTTTGTCATAGCTTTGGGTAAGTGGTGCATTCGCTGAGCGTGCGCCCATATTGATACTAGGAATATTTTCTAAAATAGCATCGAAATCATAACTTTGAGTCATAACGAGTCCTTTCGTTTTACTTTTTATATTATTTACAAATAGCACTTATTAATAGCCTGCGTGCAAACCTTCTTCCTTGAGCAGGTCTTACATAGCATTTAGCTACTATAACGCCATAAACGAAAGCCTGTCAACAATATCAATACATTATGTATCATTTAATTAGGTAAACCGAATTTCTATTTAGTAAAAGGTAACATAGAATCATGGCAAATATTTGACACGAAAAAGCCAGCCACATTATAGATAATGTGGCTGGCTCAAATATTGATACTATCTTTCAGTAGGATTTTCTGGAAAGGAATCTCACAAAATATATCATTTATAAATGATAATCCGATAGAAATTTGTCAAAATATCTCACTGTAATCTTTATACTTTAGGGACTACAGGCGCTTTAATCGTTACCGTTGCACTCACCTCATCGCTGTCATTTAGTAAGTCCATCACCAACTCTCCATCACTTTCTGTCTTAATCTGCCAATTGCCTGCTGCTTGCGGCACGCCCGTCACCATCACAGAGATAGCTTTGTTTTTTAGTCGGATCATTGGTGGCTTATGAGCATAGCCAGCATGGTCTAGGTCCAATATATCATCAGCAATAGTCGCAGCTTGCGCCCGTAACGGTGCCACATAACGGCACGGTACACCATTGATAGACATACAATCACCAATCGCATAAATATTAGGTGTACTGGTACGCAAAGTTGGCGCATCCACCACGATACCCGTGCGACGATCAAACTCCACACCAGCAGCAGCAGGTAATTGTTCATTAACTGTCAAACCTGTACTGGCAATCACATGATCTACAATCAATGGTTCGGTCAGTTGAGTATCCGTATTATCTGTATCCGATGGTAGCGGATCATAGTCTACTTTTAGCTTCTCTGTATTGTTACTGTCGTTAGCATTGACACGAGTGACAGCTGATACTTGATAGCCGCCTAAAAAGTTAATGCCTTGTGACTTCACCGCTTGAGCGATACGAGCCGTCGCTTTTGGTGGTAGCATTTGTGATAGTGGCGCATCGTTTAAATCAATGAGCGTCACCTGATGACCAGCTTTTAGTAAATCTTCTGCAATCTCTGTCCCAACCATGCCCGCACCGACGATAGCAACGTGCTGACTACCAGTCGCCAACTTTTCTTGTAGCTGTCCAAAGCGCTCAATATGATTGACATGCCATACCAAATCTTCTGGCAAGCTTTTTGGAAAAATAGGATGCGCACCCATGGCGAATACCAGCTTGTCATAGCCAACAGTAGCGTAGTTGGTATAGACAGGGTCTGAGCGCAGTGCAGAGACAAGCTGTAACTGTTGAGTGGTTGCATCAACATCCGTTACTTGTGTATTGGCAAGTAGCTTAACATTTGCGGCTTCTGCGGCATCAACGCCAGTTGCTCTAACCAAGTCTGCCGCACTTTTCTTTTGGCTAATCGCCATGGTCAGCATCGGCTTGTGATAGCGATCTCCATTATCAGCGGTGACTAAAGTAATCGGAATGTCTTTATCTTTTGCACGGATCGCATCGATGACATGCCAGCCTGCCAGTCCTGCACCAACGATGACGATACCTTTTGTTGTTTCTGTATTCAATGCTACAGGTGGATTTTCTACGCTCATATGAACTCCAATGCGGTTTATGAATTATTTTAATTATCAAAAATATTGACCGCTATTGTATCAGTAAACAGCCATTCACTCACCTATCTAGCAGTGTAATCATGCAGGTAGGTATCTAACCTTACGTAAGCGCTTAAACTAAAGGGATAAATCTCATTATATTTCATTGGCACAAAAAAGCGCCTACTAATGAGACGCTTTTTTGTCAGAATTGATTATGGTTGCAAAGTTTAATATAAGTAAGGTCGATACTTTTAATGATTTAAAATCTTCGACAAGAACATCTGAGCACGATCACTTTTTGCGCCTTCAAAAAACTCATCTTTACTACAGTTTTCAACGATATGGCCTTCGTCCATAAAAATAATACGATTGGCGACCTGACTGGCAAAGCCCATTTCATGTGTCACGCACATCATGGTCATACCGTCACGAGTCAGCTCAACCATCACATCTAGCACCTCTTGAATCATCTCAGGATCGAGCGCGGAGGTTGGTTCATCAAATAGCATTGCTACTGGATCCATTGCCAATGCTCGTGCAATCGCGACGCGCTGCTGCTGACCACCAGACAGTTCTGCTGGGTATTTCGCCGCTTGCGCGGTTAGACCCACACGGTCTAGATAGGCCATTGCCTTTTGTTTGGCTTCAGACTCTTTACGGCCCAATACTTTGATTTGCGCGACCGTTAAATTATCAATAATCGTTAGATGTGGAAACAGCTCAAAATGCTGGAACACCATACCGACGCGGCTACGCAACTTAGGCAAGTTAGTCTTTGGATCGCCGACAGAGATACCATTGACCATGATGTCACCTTTTTGAAAAGGCTCAAGCCCATTGACTGTCTTAATCAAGGTCGACTTACCACTACCCGATGGTCCACAAACGACGACGACATCACCTTTATGTACATGCGCCGTACAGTCAGTCAGTACTTGAAAATCTCCATACCATTTGCTGACGTTAGATATTTCCACAACCATCTCATCACTAGCATGACCACTATTGGTAACCAGCCCGCCAAAGGCATTTAAGTATGTATCAGCATTGCTCATCACTGGCTCCTAACCACATTATTTTCGATAATCATTATTTAAAAAGGTAAATCAAACACTCAACTCGAGGTCGCTACATTCAAAAGCGCTAGCGTTAGTCTTATTCAAGTCGCTAGATTAAAATCGCAAACGCTTTTGTAGTTGCTGTACGCCAATAGAGGCACTTAAACTAATCACAAAATAGACAGCACCAGCGCCTAAGATATAAGGCGTGAGTAATCCCATTAGCTCGCCGCGAACGTATGCTGCGCGGAAAAAGTCGGTCAAACCAATGGCAAATACCAGTGTCGTATCTTGGAATAAGATAATACATTGCTGCAAAATGAGCGGCAGCATTTTACGAAAAGCTTGTGGCAAGATGACCAAACGCATGGTCTGCCCATAAGTCATGCCAAGCGCTTTAGCCGCATTGATCTGTCCACTACCAATAGACTGAATACCAGCACGGACTACTTCAGAAAAATAAGCGGCTTCGAACATCATAAAGGCAACCACACAGGATGCAAAAGCAGCATCGAGTTGCAAATATTTTCCCGTTACCCAAAGATAAATCATCGGTACGGCAAAATAAAACCATAGTAGTACCAGTAGCAGCGGTACAGAGCGGAAATAATTGACGTATAGCTTGGCGGGAATCTCAAGCGCTTTGATACCTGATAAGCGCATTAGTGCCAGTACAGTACCTAAACTAATACCGCCCAAAATAGCTAAAAATAGCACTTTTAAGGTGGTAATCATGCCGCCCATTAAACCAGGATAGGCTGTTGCCAATTCGGTCATATTCATTTCTGACCTCCCGCAATAAGCCCAGGCACACGCAGTTTACGTTCAATCAAACCCATAATAGCGATTAAGGACAAATTGAAAACCAAGTAAATAATTGTCGCGTAAGTATATATCTCGATACTATTTTGAGTGTATTCACTGATGGTTTTGGTTTGACTAATCAGCTCCATCACCCCCACAAGTGAGGCCACAGAAGCGTTTTTAAAGCAGTTGGTCAGCTCAGAGCTGAGTGGTGGTAAGATAATACGGAATGCCTGCGGTAGCAGAACTTCTTTATAGACTTGTGGGATGCTAAACCCTAGTGCATAGGCAGCATTGAGCTGTCCCTCCGGCAATGACTCAATACCCGTCCGTACCTGCTCAACGATACGAGCAGCAGTAAATAAACCAAGACCGATACTGGCTGATAGCATGGCTGAGGTATTCGGAGACAAGTCCTTATACCACCATTCTTGTATCGTCGGCGTGAGCCAACCAGGCGCGATATAAAACCAAAAGAACAATTGTACAAGCAATGGAATATTGCGAAAAAATGTCACATAAGCCGTACCGATTGCACGAGCAGTTTTGTTTGGCAAGGTGCGCATGATACCGAAGATAGTACCGACGACCATCGCGATGGCCCATGCGATACTACCAATCAGTAGCAGCCAGCCAAGACCAGTGATCATCCAATGGATATAAAGCTCGCTGCCAATACCAGTCTGCTCAAAGAGCACACCCCAGTTCCAGCTATAATTCATGGTTGTCTCTCCGAGCAACGATTGATAAGCCTATACGTCAAATAAAATTACTGATTATCTGAACATATAGGCAAGCTATGTTGAGGGACAATGAGCGTTACTGCGCTGCTGCTTCTTTAGGCTGAGCACTGTCATGCGGGTTGGCAATCAAGGCCTTTAGATTATCTGACATCTCAAAGTTTAGGTTGACGTTCTTTGGTGGGATTGGGTTCAAGAACCACTTGTCATAAATGCTATTGATTTCGCCTGAGCTAAAGACGTTAGCAAGTGCTTCATCGACCACTGCTTTGAACTCAGGATCATCTTTACGCATCATACAACCATAGATTTCAAACGATTGCGGCTCACCAACGATAACCCACTCATCAGGATTTTTTGCTTTGGCTTTTTCGCCAGCCAGTAGTACATCATCCATCATAAACGCATCAGCACGACCATTTTCTAGCATAAGGAAGCCTTCGCCATGATCTTTTGCTGAGATGATATTGGTATCCATGCTGTTTTCATCATTGTATTGACGGATATAACGCTCTGAAGTCGTTCCTGCTGTCGTTACAAGGGTTTTGCCTTTTAAGTCTTCAAAATCTTGAATACCAGAATCTTTTTTGGTCAACAGACGCGTACCGATTTCAAAGAAACCATTAGAGAACGCGACTTGCTTTTGACGTTCTTCGTTATTGGTGGTTGAGCCACACTCAAAATCTACTGTGCCGTTTTGTACCAACGGGATACGAGTTTGCGAGGTAATCAAGTTATAACGAACGTTAAGATCTGGCATATTTAGCTTTTGCTTAACTGCTTCAACCACTTTCATTTCCAAATCGTGCGCATAGCCAATCGGCTGATTAGGATCATCAGCGATATAAGAAAAAGGAATAGAGGAATCACGGTGACCGACAACGATAGTGCCAGAGTCTTTGATTTTTTGTAGCGTACCGTTGGTGGTTTCTGTCGTCGCGGCATCATCTGCTGGCGCATCAGTGCTGGTTTGACTACTGTTATTACATCCCGCTAAACCTAATGCCATAACAGCAGCTAAAGTCAACGGTTTGGAAAATGAGTATGACATGAAATACATCCTTTTATCGCAAGATTGAGTGAGTGCTTGGACGATATAGGTCTAATTGACCCGTCTGCCCCGCATCCGTACGGATGTTGCTGTTGTTTATCACAATGCAACTTAATGTTACTGTACAACAATTTTGCAGTAGAGGGTAAATTTTTTTCGAGAGAGTACATATTTATGAATATATTCATTTTCTAACTATCAGATGATGGTTCATAATGGATATTTACTCAGAGCTTTGTACAAATAGCCGCTTTGTTACATGAGCTTATTATCAGCTATTACTATTCATAATCGTTCAAACAGTCTGCTAAGTATGATTGATAAATCGGTAATAATCCCCATAAAGCAAACAACTTCTCTATAGTACAAATGACCTATGACTCAAGATATCCAAGTCCCAAATACGGACAGCCAAACTACTGGTAACCATGGCAGCAACGACATTCGCCAACGTTTTTTCGTTGAAGATTCTCCCGTACGTGGCGATGTGGTGCGCCTATCACGCAGCTATGCGAGCACGATTGCACAAAAGCCCTATCCTGAAGCCATTAAACGCTTACTGGGCGAGATGCTGACCGCAGCGAGTTTGCTAATCAGTACGGTCAAAATCAATGGTCGTCTATCTATTCAGCTGCAATCATCGGACAGTGACAGCTTGCTAAACTGGGCAATGGCAGAATGCGATCAAGACGGTATCATTCGTGCGCTTGCTAGCTGGAAAGGCGAGACGGATGAGCAAGTACAAGCGTGGGACAATATGACCCATGCTAAAGAAGCGTTTGCTGAGCTTGGTGCGATGGGTCAAGGCGTATTGTTTATCAATATCCAGCCTGATGGCGGCGAGCCATACCAAGGTATCGTTGAGCGTAGCCATGATAATTTAGCGGACTGCTTGGCGCATTATCAAAAGCAATCGGCACAGATTCCAACATTAATCAACCTAGCATCTGACGGTCTGCAAGCAGGTGGTATCTTAGTACAAATGCTACCACGTACTGCTGAAGAAACGTCTGAAGTTGAGCAAAACCGAGATGCAGGTATCGACGATGATTTATGGACACGCTTGTCTGTATTGACGCGCACGGTAAAAGCAGAAGAGCTAACAACGCTGGATACTAACGAAATACTATATCGCTTGTATCATGAAGAAAACATCGTTGCCCCTGAGCCTGCCCCTCTAGCGTTTGGTTGCACATGCTCGCGCGAGAAGTGTGAAATGGCAATTGAGCAAATTGGTGAAGCAGAAGCGTTAGATGTCGTCGAAGAGCAAGGCGGGACGTTTGAGATGGATTGCGGATTCTGCGGTGAAATCTATACCTTTAATAAAAATGATATAGCAGCGATATTTGCTCAATAGTTTTTTATCATCATAAGCCATTATTTATAAAAACCCTCAAGTGTGATGCTTGAGGGTTTTTGTTTTATGATTAAGTTACTACACCACCAAATCCAAACTTCTAGGATAAGAATGGATGCGCGGACGCCCAGCGTAGTCACTTCGACCATTATCAAGTAGCCATTCAACAACCTGCTCGCGCACCCGCCTGCTATGAATCAAGTTCATATGATTCACCCCATAAAACACTGCTTTATGACCATCTGGCACAAACAAAGCATGCTCAGCGCCATCTTCGCCCAACGCTGAAGCTACTGATACCAAGCTATCTCCTAGTAGATCTGTCACCTTAGAGTCATAATGCGTTTCAAGCAAAGCACTGGCGACAAAGTAAGTTTTAATATCACTTGGCAGCTGTGCAGGATGACGGAAATCTTGTGGCAACACGCTACGACCCTCCAATGCCTTCCAGTCTGCATCACGAATACTACCATGACGTAGATCGATAATACCGGCACTTCGCATATCACCGAGCTTGGCCAGCGAGCCTGCAAACGGCAGCTTGGCAATGATATCTTGCACATAGTTGCCGATACGCTCAAGGACTGCCCCGTGATGCGGCGAACCTAACGTGATGAGATTGCCTACGCGTTTTATCCAGTCTAGGCGATCTTGCTCACCATAAAACAGTGCACTACGAGCAACCAAACCACCCATACTATGACCGACCAAGTCTATCTGAGTGATATTTGGGCTGTCATTGACCAGCGCTTGCAGTAATTGAGAGAACTTACGGCCGCTACGTGAGATACGGCGACCTGTGTTGTAATCCAAATACAGAACCGTGGTATCGGGCTGGCTGATGTGAATGGCCTCACCTAAATCATGATCCACTTGAGCTTGCCAACTTAAATGACTCATACATAGACCATGGCACAAAATAGCGATGCGTCCTGATAGTGCCTCGCTTTGTGGTTTGCCGTCTTGAGTATAGAGCATCATCGGAATGGCGAGCGCATTCTGGTTATTGACAAGATGGTCGCCCATGACACCATTGAGTACATTGACTAGCTTTTTTAGTGAGTCTGGTAATGGCTGCTCTGATTTTTGGATAATTAAGTTTTTGTATATGCGTAGTACAGATGCTAGATTGTTACCAACCATCTGCATGACATGACGTATCGTGCCATAGATACGTCCAGTAAATCCGCGTGACCATTTGTTTAAATGCTTGTCATTGAAGCGGCCTAGCGGACGCAAGATAACTTCACGGTGGATAGCCTCTACAATTTCTGTAATCTCAACCACACCCATGGTGGCAAGCTGCGCCAATCCTTCAAAAAAGTCAGTTAAAGACACAGGTGTTTTATTGATTTCATCGCTGTCATCCGAATCTGCTAGTAGCTTAACCAATTCATCCATATCGATGGCTTCGAGTTGATCGATTTGCTCATATAGGTGGCTGTGTAGCGGTACGCTAGCGTCTGGGATGAAATGCGCATCGAGCTCATGGTGGATACGAGTATAGCTGTTATCATTTTGAGCGTCGCTGTCACTAACACTGTCGTTATAAAACACACTTGTACTGCTCATAGTATTTACACATTCAGCGAGAGAAGTTATTTTCTATATTATCCTGTAACTACAGCGAATAGAAGTGAATGGTTCGACTTTAGCACTGGATGGCGACCAGCAGAGCCAGATTACTGATAGACGGTTTCTTTAACAATCAAATCAACGTAATAATAAAAAATCCCAAGCTTTAACTTGGGATTTTTATAGTTGTACTCATTTTGGTTATTGCTGTTGACCACCTATAACTTACGCCTATCTATGTCGTGCTATCAGCTGTATCAAATGATTCTGCCAGTATGACATCACCATCCTCACGAGTAATCATGACAGTCGCTGAGCGAGGAATACTACCACCAGCTACAGCACCCCATGTATTACCTGGATGCTGAATATTGATAAACAGCGTTTTAAAGTCTGGCGCCATGGTGATACCTGTCACTTCGCATCCTTCAGGACCGACAAAGAAACGTTTTATATTGTCATTGCTAGCAGATGTACCGACTCGGGTTGATTGTCCTGCTGATGTGGTCGTCATCGAGCCATCACTGACCTTGCCTGGTAAAGCCGCAAGCAACATACAGCTACTGGTATCGGTATAAGCACCGTCATCTGTCTGAATCCATAAGACACCGCGTGGGTCAAAGTATAGGCCGTCAGGTGAAGAAAAGTCGTTATTGTCATTTAGCTGGGAGAGGTTTTCTGCTGATAAATAACTTGGCGCACCAAACAAATAGATATCCCACTCAAAACTTGTTGCGGCATGGTCACCGTCCGATTCTGCCCAGCGAATGATATGGCCATTGTCATTACCAAGTGCCTTTTCGCTTGACTGATAGCTACGTGGATTGGAAGCTGAGATGGGCTGATCATCACGTACACCGCGATATTTATTATTGGTCAATGTCACATAGACATCGCCTGTCATAGGACTGACCGATACCCATTCAGGACGATCCATCTTAGTAGCGCCAGCAGCATCGGCAGCTGCACGGGCAAATACCAACACTTCATCTTGACCATTGAATGGTAATGCACTATTAAAAGCATCCAGTCCATTCTGACCATGAACGAGCGCTTTCCACTCACCGCTACCATCTTCGTTGAATACCGCCACGTATAGCGTGCCTTCATTCAGGTATTTATCACCTGCTTTTAGTCCGCCGCCGATATCCGAGTTTGACCACATCGCTTTGGAGACAAATTTATAAATGTACTCACCTCGGGCATCATCACCCATATAGAATACTACTGGCTTGCCTTGCTCGACAGGCGCATACGCGCAATTTTCATGGGCGAATCGGCCAAGTGCAGTGCGTTTCTGCGGTATAGAGTTTTGGTCAAACGGGTCAATCTCAGTAATATAACCAAAGGTATTGAAGCCATAGCGATAATCTTCAGCTGCACTGGCACCGACTGCGGTCATATCCCAGCGCGAGAACTCGTCTGCTATTTTGGCATCCTTTTCTTCTGGGGTATGCCATAGATACTCCCAACCTGGGAAGTCCTCTACCGCACCGTAGCGTTCGCGAGCATAGTTGTCATTAACGCTCAATTGATTGGCATCTTGTCCACGGGCAAACACACCCAAGAAGTTTTCTTCAGTAGTCAGATAAGTACCCCACGGTGACAGACCTGCGCCGCAGTTATTATTGATACCGCGAGTCTGATAGCCTGTCGGATCAAACTTGGTTTTAACTAGAGCAGAACCTGCCACAGGGCCAGCCAGTTGCGCTGTTGTACTACTGGTGATTCGGCGATTGTATTTAGAGTCAGGTACCATCTCATAACCCATACCATCTGCACGGCGAGTTAACTCAACCACCGACACACCATGACAGTTGACTTCGCGGCGGATGTCGCTTGCGAGACGACGGTTTTGAAAGATAGGCGCAGCATCATTATCTTGCGTGACGTAATAGCCAAATGGGCTAAGCTCACTGCTGTTAACGTATTCATGGTTCATGACGAGCAAGCTATTTTCTGACGCTTTGGCATCGTAAGCGTTACCATTTTTGCCAAAGAACCACATCCCATCATGGTTGTCACCCATACGCCATTCGAATGACTCTGCTGATTGCTCGCGATTGTCTTTCCAATCCTCGATACCAGAATTCAGCGGTGTACCAAGCGGTAATATCATCTCTGCCTTATAGCCTGCTGCTACGGTCATCGTCTCTGCAGTTGAATGCGCGACTGCCTCAAACTTCAAGGTATCAGGACGCTTCAGATCACCCTGCGCAGGAATGGCTGCATCATTGTCATTACTGACCATATTTCTATCATCATCTTCACTACATCCAGCTAAAGGTAATGCGCCAAAAAAGGCGGCAGCCGTCAACCCTGTGCCACCTTTTAAAATACTACGGCGGTTCAATCGACGATTGATAATCGTCTGAAAGTCAGTATTATTAGTAGGATTTGAGTCTTCAACCACTTCGTGGGCAAGCGTTCGCTCATTGTTCAATAATGTCATTATCAGTCACCTTGCTATTAGGCTAGATTGGCAGAGAGTTGATCGTGGCTTTATCATTACAACCACAAAAATACGAATTCCGCTTAAGTCTACTCAACCTTTATGACAGCACGCTGAACAATAGGTGACAAACTGATGACAATCGACTGTACTAATGATGATTGAGAAATAGATTAATTTAAAGATAGAATGATTTTTCAGTTGGCAAATTTAAGAAATAAATACAAAAGCTTAAAAACAAAAACCCCAAGCAATGGCTCGGGGTTTTAAATATACATCTGTTATCGCAAAAAAGCTTACTGTACTTGTGATACCCACTCATGATCACCCAATTTTAGCTGAAGCTTGTCACCTGCTTGCAACACACCAACACCGCTTGGCGTGCCAGTCATAATCACATCACCTGCTTGCAAGTTAAATGCATGGCTAATATTAACGAGCAATTCATAGACAGGAAACAGCATTAAGGCGCTATCGCCATCTTGCGTTAATTTATCATTGATAGACAGCTGATACTGTACATTCTGCAGATTACCAAACGCTTGTGGGTCAAGCCAATCAGCAAGTACGCAGGCTCCGTCAAAACACTTGGCACGCTCCCACGGATGACCTTTTTCCTTTAGTTTGCTTTGCAAATCACGTAAGGTTAAATCCAGTCCCAATGTCACGCCACCAATCGCTTGCTGAGCCTGCTCAATTGTCGCCATAGATAAGTCAGCTGATAGCTGAATACATAGCTCGGCTTCATAATGAGTCTCGCCAAGTAGCTCTGGACTTGGGCGAACCACATCACTATGGATAGAGACCACTGAAGACGCAGGTTTCATAAACAGTATCGGCGTAGTTGGTACTTCATTGCCCAACTCTGCAGCGTGTGCTGCATAGTTGCGACCAACACAAACAACTTTACCAATAGAAGCACGCAGGCTTTCATTATGATTGATAGCACCCTGCTCGGCAACAACACCAGCTGCAATGGTGTTAGCTAATGACTTATGTGGTGATTGGCTCATACTAGACTCTCCCTGTAAATGATGGCTATTTTATCAGTAGTCCATACTATATTGTCTACAGTAACTGTGACGATTTTTAGTTGCTAACTGCTAACTATGAAATCGTATTGGTCACGACATCTGGTGGTACATAACTGGCATGACGGTTCATACGCTTTTCGAAAAGTCTAAAGCTAAACAAGATAACCCATGACAGTAGTAGATAGACGATACCAGCGGCAAAGAATAGCTCCATCAAGGTATAAGTCCGCGCACTAATTGTACGAGCGACACCTGTGATATCCATCAATGCAATAGTCGAAGCTAGCGCACTACCTTTTAGCATAAAGATAACTTCGTTACTGTACGCTGGAATCACAATACCAAATGCGCGCGGTAGCGTAACACGTGTTAGCTTTTGCCATTTTGACATACCAAGAGCGTCAGCGGCTTCAAGCTCTCCAATAGGAATCGTCTGAATCGCACCGCGTATGATTTCTGCTAGATAAGCACTGGTATTAAGGGTAAAGGCGATGATGGCGCACCAATATGCTTGGCTAAGTACTGGTTCCCATAAAAACGACTCGCGTACAGCCTCGAACTGACCCAAACCGTAGTAAATCAGAAATATCTGTACCAGCAGCGGCGTGCCACGGAAAAAGAAGATATACAGAAACGGTAGTATCTGTACCACCCAACTCTTAGACAGTCGTAGCAATGCCAAGACCAAACCGAACAGCAATCCAATCACACCTGAAAATAATACCAGCTGTACGGTCAATACCGCACCACCTAATAAATCAGGGATATGGTCAAAAATGACCTGCCAATTCCAATCCATAGTATCTCTCCTCTATCCTATGGTCGATTGACTGTGAGTGGATTGACGACTTATCTTCTTGGCATAGCGTGCCGCAGGATTGGCGCGCCACTCAAGCCACATCATAAATCCAGTAATCAACATGGTCAGACCCAAATAAATAAGCGCTGCTGCCATATAAAAGGTAAATGGCTGCTGCGTTGACTGTGCCGCACGCGATGACTGATACATGATGTCCTTGAGACCCACGACCGATACTAATGCAGTATCTTTGAGCAATACCAAAAACAAATTACCCAAACCTGGTAAAGCAATCTGCCATACTTGCGGCAACGTGATGCGATAAAAAGTCTGCAAAGGACGCATACCAATCGCTTGGGCAGCCTCTCGCTGTCCTACTGGAATCTCCTGAATGGACATGCGAAAAATCTCAGTCGCATACGCACCAAAAGCAATAGACAGCGCCATGACACCACCCCAAAAAGCGCTAATTTCGACATAGTCGTTATAGCCGAACTTTTTGAGAATGCTCATCAATAAGATAGAGCCGCCATAATAAATAAAGAGCACCAATAACAGCTCAGGTATACCGCGCATCGTCGCAGTATAGACAGTCGCAAGTTTACGTAGCAACCAGATATTGGACATCTTGGCAGTTGCGCCGAGCAAGCCTAAGCCCAGACCAATTATCAGACTGGTCACAGCTAGCTGTATGGTGACGGTAGCGCCGCTTAATAAAAGCGCGCCAAATCCTTGTAAATCAAACACGATTATCCACTCAGTCTCTTTATATTAGCAATTTGCAAAATATGAGTTAAAAGAATCAGCATCAATAGCTGAACGCGGCGAAACACCGTATTTTATACCAAATCAATAGGGATGGTCGGCGTCAAAAAATGACGTCAGAAGAATACGATTAACGCTGCGATAATTGACACAGTAGAAATGAGCGCTGATTTTATCATATTCACTCGCTGTGATGTTAATACTGACGCGTAAAAGCTGAGCCTAAGCTGTACTTAAACAGACACTTACCTCTAGAAGCCTACAATAAACCAACTAAATTTGAGCAAAAATGATGAATGATGACGATTTATATTTGATGACGTAATCACCAATAAAAAAGGACATCACCATGATGGCGATATCCTTTTATTAATCGAAACAATATTTTTTGACTGTTATTTTTGACTGCTGTTAGTTATTAACTAGCCGCTTCTAACGTTGGTTGCTCACTAGTATTTGGCTCTACGTCTTCACCCACTGTGCCCGTTTCAGACACTGGTACCGCAAAGTACTTTTGATTGATTTTATCGTAAGTACCGTCTGCTTTTAGATTAGCAAGAGATTGATTAATCTTCGCTTGTAACGGATCACCTGGGCGTACCGCTATCGCAAAGTTATCATTGATATCAATCTCATCACCTTTTAGTGCATATTTGCTGCCAGCAGATGAGCTCAGCCATTCTATTGCAGGCAGCTTATCAGAAATCATCGCATCGACACGGTTTGAACCAAGATCTAAAAATGCATTGCTCAACGTATCATAAAGCTTCATATCGGCTTTTGGATACGTATCTTCTAGCCACTGTGATGAAATGGTCGAACGCTGTGCAGCAATAGAGTGAGAGTCGATATCGCTGTTGTTGCTAGGGTCAAAGCTGCTGTCTTTTTCTGCTAAAAAAACCAAGGCATTGCTAAAGTAAGGATCGGTAAAGCTGACCTGCTCTGCGCGCTCTGGTGTGACCGACATCGCCGCCACAATCGCATCATACTTACCCGCTTTTAGACCGGGGATAATACCGTCCCAGTCCTGCGCTACAACCTCGCAAGTTACCTGCATATCCGTACAGAGTGCATTTGCTATCTCAACATCAAAGCCACCAAGGGTCCCATCAGCATTGGTATAGTTAAAAGGTGCATATGCCCCCTCTGTACCGATGCGTAATACCTCATCTGTAGAGGCTGCCATTGCTTCGGTAGCCTCTGAATTGGTATCAGTCGCATTCTCTTGGTTATTGCTACAGCCAGCAACGGTAAAGGCTGTCGCTAGCGCAAGCAATGACATAGACAGACGTCTGGTCATATTCACATTGAATTTGTCAGTCGTGGTATAGATTGGGGCACACTGGTTGCTCATGATCATCCTTGGTTTTTACTTGAGTAAACAACACGTCTTTAAACAATAGCAGTCAAACTGCTAGATATCGTATTAGTTAGCTGGCGCTTCTTCTTCAACATCATCAGTGTCCACTGCTTTTTGAGCAGCAGCAGTGGAACTAGTACCAAAATAGCTACCAGTGATTTGATCATAGGTGCCGTTGTCTTTTAGCTCAGCCAATGCCGCATTAAATTTAGCAACTAACGGATCGCCTTTACGGAATGCAATACCCATTGCATCATCATCAGTACTGATCTCGTCACCTTTGATTTCGTATTCTTGACCTGCCTCAGTTTTTAACCAATCAACGCCCACTACTTTGTCAGACATAAGCGCGCGCACACGACCTGATGTCAGATCTAAATAGGCATTATCTTGAGTATCATAAAGCTTGATGTCAGCATCGTCATGCTCGTTTTGCAAATACTGTGATGAAACCGTTGAACGCTGTGATGCAATTGGTTGACCTGTTAGCTCATCAACACTAATATCATCACCTTTTTTACCGATTAAGATAATACCACTGTGAAAGTATGGGTCGCTAAAATCAACTACTTCTTTACGCTCAGGAGTGATCGACATACCAGCAATAGCTGCATCAAATTTTTGTGCATTTAGCCCTGGAATCAGTCCATCCCAATCTTGAGAAATAACTTCACATTCTGCATTCATCTCTTCGCACAAGGCATCAACCAGCTCAATCTCATAACCAATTAGATTACCCTCAGCATCGGTGTAACTAAAAGGCTTAAAGCTTGATTCTGTAGCGATTTTAAGATCCAAGGGCGCTTCAGTAGCGGTATTAGCTTCAGTATTTTCTGCTGGTGCTGAGCTATCGTTACAACCTGCCAACATTAGCATTGCTGCGCTAAGTGGTGCTAGCCATAATACTTTTTTACCCATTGATGATGTCATTGAAATTGTCATTTTTACTATCCTTTACTATATTGGTTTATGTTCTCTAGACACACAAATTTATTGACCAAAATTGGCTTGTTCTAGACGTGCTAGCTCACCGTTGCTACGGATTTCGCTAAGCGCGTTATCAAACTCTGCTTTAAGTGAGTCATCTTTGCGGACAGCAATGGCAATATTGTCATCGTTATCAATCTCATCACCGACGATACCAAAACCTTCTGAGTTATCTACTAACCATGATTTTGCAGATACTTTTTCAGCCAATACAGCATCGCTACGACCAGATTTTAGGTCTAAATAAGCGTTATCATAGTTATCGTATAATTGAACGGTATTGCCACCTTTACCTTCGTAGTTATCCTGTAGATAAGCTCCAGGCGTAGTAGAACGTTGACCACCAAGCGTTACGTTTTCGATCGCCATAGGATCAAAGTCACCATCAGTGTTGGTCAGCCATACCATCGTGTTGGCAAAGTACGGCTCGCTGAAGTCTACTTTTTCTTGACGCTCAGCGGTGATAGACATACCAGCAATTACCGCATCATATTTTTGTGCTAATAGACCTGGGATAATACCGTCCCAATCCTGTGCAACGATTTCACAATTGGCTTGCATTTGATCACACAAAGCATTGGCAACATCGATATCAAAACCTGCCAAGCTGCCATCAGCGTTGGTGTAGTTGAATGGAGGGTAAGCGCCCTCGGTGGCGATACGGATGGTTTTACCAGTGGTTTCTGCTGCAGGAGCGTCAGCATTGGTATCGGCGGTTTCATCGGCAGGTTGGCTACAAGCGCTCAACATCAATGCAGCAGTAACGGTCATCGACGACCACAATAGGCGAGAATTCGACATCATACGTTCCTTAAATTCTGATGGGTTTTAACATAAGTTTTTGACAGGATTTTCTGGCTTAGGGTTCTGATATTTTGTTCTCTGACGTCCCTGCCAGACAAGCAATATAGATAGCAGAAAGGCAGACAGCCACGAGATGTGACGGTCTATAAACCTTTTGATAATACCTGAGTAAAATATCAAAAACAAACGTTTTGCATACTCATAGTTATCATTGGGTAATAAATAGTCAACAATGGTTACGTTGAAGTAATTTTGTATTCGGCAGGAAAGATAGTGGCAAAGGTATTGCCACCATAATATTAGACAAAAAATTAGGTAGGACGGTGTGACGCCATAAAGTCTTTGACGCGCTCAGAGGTAGGGTTATCAAAGACTTGCTCAGGTGTACCAATCTCTTCAACTACCCCTTGATGCAAAAAGACGACTTTACTTGATACTTCACGGGCAAAGCGCATTTCGTGAGTGACGATAAGCATCGTACGCCCCTCTTCTGCTAGCTCGCGCATTACTGCAAGCACTTCGTTGACCAGTTCAGGGTCTAGCGCAGAGGTTGGCTCGTCAAATAATAAAACTTGTGGCTGCATAGCAAGCGCACGAGCAATCGCGACACGTTGACGCTGACCACCAGATAAATTTGCAGGATAAGCGTCTTTTTTGTCGAGTAGACCTACTTTGTCGAGTAGTTTTTCCGCATCACTGATGGCTTGGGCTTTCTTAATTTTTAGGACCTGCGTTGGCCCTTCGATGATGTTTTGTAGGATCGTCTTATGCGGCCACAGATTAAAGTTCTGAAACACAAATCCGACGCGAGCACGTAAGCTTTCTAATTGCTTCACTTCTGCCGCTTGTAGTTCACCTGATTTGGCAGGTTTTAGCATCAGCTCTTCGTTACCGATCAAGATACGACCATGATTGGGGTTTTCAAGAAGGTTAATACAACGCAGCAACGTCGACTTACCTGAGCCAGATGAGCCCAAAATAGAGATAACATCACCATCATAAGCAGTTAGGGATACTCCCTTTAATACTTCTAACGAGCCGTAGCTTTTATGGATGTCTTGTAAGTCTAGGGCGATAGGCCGAGTCGGGTTTTTTGCAGTATCAAGCATGGTTCAGCAGACTTCCAATAAATATGAGTGAAAACACGAATAAAATGAGCGCTATATAGCTATACCTATATAGTATATACATCTAGAGCATTATCGTAATATGCCTGATAAGGCAAAGAGAAAAATGTCATATTGTCTCTTATTACGCAGTAAAAAGGCAAATACTGTCTTTAACCAACGGGTTAATCAGCATACGAGAAACCATTAATACAAAAAAAGCCCAGACTGAGTTTATCGCTCTGGGCTTTATTTTATCACTTTAGAATAAGAGACGTTGTGTTATCTGATAACTGTCTTTTAAAGTATGCAGTTAATGTACCCTATACTATGCAACTAGTACGTCGACACGTGCTCTGAGTCTTCGGTGCCATCTAGCATATCTGTGTCTTCTTCTGTTGCAACTGCCACGTCGTCGTTATTAGTAACGTCAACACCTTCATCATCGGCACTAGCCACAGCCACATCATCAGATCCACTCGCTGACGCAGTTTCTTCTACAGAAGTTTGCGCATCCACTGCGGTATCTGTTTCAGTCTCCATTGGTGTTTCGTCTTGTTTACCGCACGCACTTAGGGCCAGTGCGCTCGTAACCAAACCTACTGTTATCCAACTCTTAATTGTTTTGTTTGTAGTAGCCATGTTCATTCTCCATCATTCATTATAATAAGATTAAGTACTAGCTATAAATAGCCTTGCTGTTTAGTACTTACTATACTGAGGATATGCTGTAGCTACCTTAGTATTTACAACACAATTCTGTTAAAAACACGTAAAGATATAGTGTAGTACTGATAACGCGCCTACTTTAAAGAATCTATTTAACATGAATAATATGTTTTCAATAGGTACGTATAAGATTGTTGCAACGCGGGTTCTATTCACAAAATCAACTTTACTATCGACCTCATCTGCTCTATGTTAAATAGCATAATGACCTATCGCCATCTAAGTAGGCATTCAAAATTTCTTTTTTTGCGACATTTTTCTCCTGTTTAGAGACTTTTACCTATATAAACTGAGCGCCTTTATTTAAGAAAACCTGTATTACATAAGGAAAATAATTTATGAGTCAAACAAATACTACAGATATTACGACCTATATGCAGTCTGTTGGTAAGCAAGCAAGAGCTGCTTCTCGCGCACTCGCTGCTGCCAACACTGGTGATAAGAACTCAGCACTCATGGCCATTCATGATGAGCTAGTCAATGCTAAACAAGACATTTTGGCTGCCAATAAAATCGATATGGATAATGGTCAAAAAAATAATCTTGATAGCGCACTCCTCGATCGCTTGGAATTAAACGAAGCACGATTCAACGGTATGCTTCAAGGTCTTAAAGACGTCGCTGGACTTCCTGATCCTATTGGTGAAGTCACTGACATGACCTATCGCCCATCTGGTATTCATTTAGGCAAAATGCGTGTACCACTGGGTGTGGTCGGTATGATTTATGAGTCACGTCCTAATGTAACGTTAGAAGCCGCATCGTTGGCGCTCAAATCAGGCAACGCGATTATCTTGCGCGGTGGTTCTGAAGCATTTGAATCTAATCAAGCGATTGCTAAATGCATTATCAAAGGACTTAGCCATACTGACCTATCGGAACATAGCGTACAGGTGCTACAGACGACCGATCGTGCGGCCGTTGGCGAGCTAATTACTATGACTGAATATGTCGATGTTATCGTGCCACGTGGTGGTAAAGGTCTGATTGCACGTATTAGTAACGATGCAAAAGTGCCTGTGATCAAGCATTTAGATGGTAACTGCCATACCTTTATCGATAGTGATGCAGATGCTGAGACTGCCATCAAAGTCAGTGTCAATGCCAAAACGCATCGCTACGGTACTTGTAATACGATGGAGACACTCCTGGTTGATGAAGCTGTCGCTAATGAGCTATTGCCTAAAATTGCAGAGGCTATCATCGATGCTGATGATGCCATGCAACTACGCCTCGATGACCAGTCACAAGCCATTCTAAATGAAAACGCCAAACTTGAAGGGCATCTATCAGTTGCCACTACGGAGGACTGGGATACTGAGTATTTAGCCCCTATCCTAGCGGTAAAAGTAGTCTCAGGTATTGATGAAGCAATTGAGCATATCAATACGCACGGTAGTCATCATACCGATGTTATCATTACAGACAACTATACCAAGTCTCAACGATTCATCCGTGAAGTGGATTCGGCCAGCGTGATGATTAACGCTTCTAGCCGTTTCGCTGATGGTTTTGAATACGGACTCGGCGCTGAGATTGGTATCTCAACGGATAAGATCCATGCTCGTGGTCCTGTCGGCCTCGAAGGCCTGACTTCACAAAAATGGATTGTTTATGGTCATGGCGAAACTCGTGCGTAATTACGCCAGTATCGTCTATCAATAAGAGTAATCAGAAACGTCAGCAATTATGCTGGCGTTTCTTCGTTTAAATCATACGTATTTGAGTTATAGACGTTTACACTATAGGGAGCATTACAAACATGCAAAGTGGCAAGATTAAGCACTGGAATGAAGATAAAGGCTATGGCTTTATCGATGTAGATAATCAAAATGAAGATGTATTCTTTCATATTAGCAAAGCACGATTAGCAAAGCCTATAACGGTTGGACAAGACGTCTACTTCAACAGTACCCGTAACGACAAAAATCAATTGAGAGCCACTGAGGTAACCTCATCTTCGCTGAACCTTGATCAGGACACTGCATCAAATGCTCCAAACTATAAATCTACTCACACTAGCAAAAATAGCCATCGCAGCACTCATAACTCAAACAGCAGCAGTCAAAATAGCAATCGAAACAAGAAAAGCCCGCTATCTACCTTATTTAGCCTCATCGCTATTATCGCAGTCGCGTTTTATTTCTTTGATGATATAAAGTCGACTGCTTTTTCGGATGACGCAGCGCCCACCGCTATATCTCAAACTTCATCAGGCAGCTCAAACCAAGTGCCAGCCTCTTCCGTCACGGGTGATGCACAAATAGATAAGACCATCATGTTGATCAAGCAAGGTGGACCCTTCCCTTATCCAAACAAAGACGGCACGACCTTTTATAATCGTGAAGGCCGATTGCCTACTCAGTCTCAAGGCTACTATCGTGAATATACCGTACCCACCCCTGGCGTATCGCATCGCGGTGCACGGCGTATCGTCACTGGTGGCTATCCACCTACCGTTTATTACCTAACTGTTGACCACTATGACAGCTTCAAAAAACTGGACGTAAAATAATATGAGCCAAGCCATACATTATATTAAGCAAGACCACATTAACCAAAACGGTACAGCACTTCATGCCAGCATTCCAACTGAGGCTGTTACCATACGCGTGGGTGACTCACTTGATAAAACCGCCTTACTATCCAGTCTGGCTACAGCCTGTGATTTCCCCAGTTATTTTTCATACAACTGGGACAGTGCATGGGACTGTTTGACTGATAGTGATGCTCGTCATTTGATATTAGATCTGACAGTTATAAAAAAAATAAACACTGAAGATTTTAATGTTTTCAAAACCATCATTGAAGAGGCCTATCAGACGTTTGGCAAGCCGCAGCTATGGATTATTGTGCCGCTTGAATAAAAACTGTCTGCATAGGTATTGTCTACATAGCTACTTTTCAGTGTACTGGCCGAGTGTTTGACACGCCCACATACTCAATCATGAATACAACAACCTGAATTCGAGATAAAGCCACATTTATCCCGAATTCAGGTTACTTCATTTTATAGAAAGGATTAACCTATGGAGATTACCTTAAACGGTTATTACACTCTGATATTGGCCACCTTGGTGCTATTGCTTGGACGCTTTTTGGTCAGAAGAGTCAAGTTTTTAGAAGACTTTAATATTCCAGAACCTGTTGCTGGTGGTTTGGTCGCGGCAATTGTTGTCTATGCTCTCAATATGGTTTGGGGATATAGCTTTAATTTCCATCAAGGTTTACAGACAGCTACCATGCTGATGTTCTTTGCTTCTATTGGGCTAAGTGCTGATTTTAGTCGATTGAAAGCAGGTGGTACGCCTTTATTAATTTTCACTATCGTCGTTTCCTTGTTCATTGTCTTACAGGACATCGTCGGTGTCGCTATGGCAAGCGCGTTAGGACTTGACCCGCTGCTCGGTTTGGTTACAGGCTCTATCGCTTTAACAGGTGGTCATGGTACGGCAGGCGCTTGGGGTATTACGTTAGAACAAGACTATGGTGTGGTCGGTGCAACGACACTTGGTATTGCGGTTGCTACTTATGGTTTGGTCGCGGGTGGTATCGTTGGTGGCCCTGTTGCCCGTCGCTTGATCAATCGACTTGGCCTAAAACCAACGCCAGCCAATCCTGATCCTAGTGATATCGAAAAAGTTGCTGGTGCGCAGTCGTTATATAGTACCAAGCATGATGAAGAGTCTGCTAATAGCAATAAAGATATCTTTGAAAGACCTGATAGCATGCGCTTTATTACTGCTTCTTCTACTATCGAGACTTTGGCGCTATTTGCAGCGGCATTGGCGTTTGCCGATGTGATGACCATGGTGGCTGAAGGTACATGGTTTGAGCTTCCTACGTTCGTATGGGCACTAGCAGGCGGTGTCATCATTCGCAATGTACTAACGATGGTTTTCAATTTTGATATGTTTGACCGTTCGATTGATGTATTTGGTAATGCATCTTTGAGTCTATTCTTGGCCATGGCATTATTGTCTTTAAAACTATGGCAGCTGACTGATTTGGCAGGCCCTGTGCTGATCATATTGGTTGTACAAACTATTATCATGATTATCTACGTCTATCTGATTACCTTTAAAATCATGGGTAAAGATTATGACGCAGCTGTATTATCAGCAGGTCATTGTGGTTTTGGTATGGGTGCGACACCGACAGCGATTGCTAATATGCAGGCAGTCACCGATCGCTATCTGCCTTCGCCTAAAGCGTTCCTAATCGTACCAATGGTAGGCGCGTTCTTTGTGGATATTGTTAATGCCACGATACTGCAGATATTTACCAAGTTGCCATTTATGTAATATGCAGGTTATATAACACCAGAAGCTATTTAGTTGAACTTAAAAACTCAAAACCTCAACTTATATGGTTGGGGTTTTATTTTGCGTGCAGTTTTACTCAATGCGAGCAACACGCAAACGCTACCTGCCTGTTACGCAAACTATAATGTCTTGAAAACCGCGAACCGTTCTCAATAGGTGTGGTTAAAAAAGGAACGTACTATGTTGATATTTGCAGTTATTATCGTGGTATCAGGTACACTTATTATAGGTGCTCTTTGGGGCTTATACGGTCATTTGCCTAGCTGGATGGAAGGCAACTTGCTCGCCATCGCAGGCGGTGCGCTAATGATATCTGTGGTGATTGAGTTGGTACAACCTGCTGTGACAGAGAGCGGCGTTCTGATGACAGCAGCCTTTACGCTCATGGGTGCGCTGGTGTTTGCTGGTACTGATTATCTGATTGATGAAAAACTGAACTCGAAAGGCGGTGCTGGGCTGTTAGCGGCTATCACCCTAGATGGTGTACCCGAAAACCTAGCGCTGGGAGTGTCGCTGCTAAGCGGTAATGTGATGCAAGTTGCTGCACTGGCCGGTTCTATTTTGTTGTCTAATCTACCAGAGGCAGCGGGCGGTGCCAAAGAAATGCGTAAAAACGGCAACAGTCATAAGCAGATATTAATGCTTTGGGTTGGGGCGGCAGTCTTATTGTCGCTTGCAGCTATTCTAGGTAAAGTACTGCTCAAAGACGTTGATAAAGGCGTGATCAGTGCCATCGACTGTTTTGCAGCTGGCGCTGTGATTGCGTCACTTGCGACTGAAGTATTTCCGACGGCTTTTAAACGAGGCAATCATTGGGCGGGTATCAGTGCAACTATTGGCCTGATATTGGCATTGGCATTAAGCCAGCTTAGTGGTTAATATTCTTCTATTATCCGCTTGATGGCTTACTTATAAACCCATATAACAAAACCGCCTAGCAAAAGCTAAGCGGTTTTTTTGATTATCAAATTATAATAGAGTGTTCCACCAAACCTATTATTTATACTTCTTGATTTCGCCACTCTTCACACGAGCAACGAAAGATTGAACCTCTTTTTTCACAACTGGCATTAAGAAGTACAAACCGATGATGTTAAAGATGGCCATAGCAAATAAAGCTGCATCTGAGAAGTCGATAACAAAGCTAAACTGTACGATGGTACCGATAATGACGAAGACCAAAAAGATAAGTTTGTATATTATCTCGCCCGCTTTACCTTCACCGAACAGGTAAGTCCAAGCTTTTAGGCCATAATATGACCACGAAATCATCGTTGAGAAAGCGAACATTATTACAGCGATGGCTAAGAAGTACTGAAAAATTGGCGCGGTCTGCATAAAGGCGGCACGGGTTAGATCCACACCAGTAATAGCTTGCGTTTGCAAGTTTGCGGCAGTGTTCACCCCAGAGATAGTAATAACGAGCGCCGTCATAGTACAGATAATAACCGTATCAATGAAAGGCTCTAACAGCGCTACCAAACCTTCAGTAGCAGGCTCTTTGGTTTTTACCGCTGAGTGAGCAATAGCGGCTGAACCAACACCCGCCTCGTTAGAGAAAGTTGCACGTTTCAAACCTTGGATTAATGCACCAATAAAACCGCCAGCCACGCCAGCACCCGTGAAAGCACCCGTAAAAATCTCACCAAAGGCGGCGCCGATATGGTTGAAGTTTGCAACCAGTACGATGACACTCATTGTGATATACAATAAAGCCATAAAGGGGACGACTTTTTCGGTAACGGTTGCAATACGAGGCATACCACCGATGATAACCATACCAACTAAAAATGCTAAGCCAATACCAAAGAATATACTGTAATCCGTTGGAATGCTAAAAGTAGAGCTCATGACTGCAAAGGCTTGGTTACCCTGAAACATGTTACCAGCACCAAAAGTCGCCAATATAGTCATGAGTGCAAAACCAACGGCTAACAGCTTACCAAATCCGCCCATACCACGTTCAGCCATACCGCGGCTCAAGTAGTACATAGGTCCACCCGATACGGCACCAGAGGGCAATATCGTACGATATTTGACACCTAACGTACACTCTACAAACTTGGATGCCATGCCGAACAGGCCAACCATAATCATCCAAAAGGTAGCGCCAGGTCCACCAATGGCGAGTGCCGCACCCACACCGGCAATATTACCAAGACCAACGGTACCTGATAGCGCAGTCGCTAAAGCTTGGAAATGACTAACTTCACCTTCTTCTTTTGTAGCAGGGTTTGGATCAGTATATTTACCTCTGACAATATCTAGAGATAGCCCTATGAGACGAAACTGAATAAAGCCAAAGTAGAAAGTAAATATGAGTGCTGCAACTAATAACCAACCTACGATGAGCGGAAAGCTGACATCGCCAAGAGGTACTGAGAAGAAAATAAGATCGACGAACCAGCCAAATATATTGGCCATAAAGGTATCGAGGCCAGCACCAAATGCGGCTAAACCTGATTGTTCTGCTGCTTGCGCAAAAGTAGTACTGAGCAACAGCATCATTGTAACTAAATATTGTCTTTTCATGTAAATTCCTTTATTGAAAATAATATTCATATAATCATTTACAGCGATACTGATACAAAGTGTAATTATTTATTGCACTTTGTATCAGTATTATTACTAAATTCTCAATATCGACTATATACTAATAGTTTTACATAAACAAAAATATTTTTATATTTTTCTAAAAAAGATCAACTTAGTGCTTTGAATTTGATAACCAAAATGAGTCAGACTCACTATATTTATAGAAAAATATTGACATTTATTTTGAGTATAAATAACAAATTTAACTATAATTAAAAATGCTAGATGACAATAGCAGTAAAGGTTCACGTTAAATAATCTAAGGTTTATAGAAAGTAACAACAAAAAAACCGCCTAGCAGAAGCTAGGCGGTTTTTTTGTTATACAACGTTTAATCAACGCCGTTTAAATCAGTACAAAATTAAACTTACTGGTTTTTTTCGTAAACTGGCAACTCTTTGCAGATTGCTTCTACTTTGCCACGTACTTCAGTAGCAACCGCTTCATCACCGCGGCTGTCGAGCACGTCACAAATCCAACCTGCCAAGTCGCCCGCTTGTGCTTCGTTGAAGCCGCGAGTAGTAATGGCTGGTGTACCGATACGGATACCAGAAGTCACAAATGGTGATTTTGGATCGTTTGGTACAGCATTTTTATTCACAGTGATGTGAGCTTCGCCAAGCCATTTGTCCGCTTCTTTACCCGTCATTTCTTGCTTAACGAGACTGATCAGCATGAGATGGTTTTCAGTACCGCCAGAGATAACTTCATAGCCGCGCTCTTGAACCACTTTTGCCATCGCTTGTGCATTTTTTACTACTTGCTGCTGATAAGTAGAAAAGCTGTCTTCTAACGCTTCTTTGAAGCAAACCGCTTTGGCAGCGATAACATGCATCAATGGGCCGCCTTGGTTGCCCGGGAATACAGCAGAGTTTAGTTTCTTAGCAAGCACTTCATCACGAGACAAAATCATACCTGAACGAGGGCCACGTAGAGTTTTGTGCGTCGTCGTTGTAACCACATCAGCAAATGGTACTGGGTTTGGATAGACGCCGCCTGCAACTAGACCAGCAACGTGAGCCATATCGACCAATAAATACGCACCTACTTCGTCTGCGATGTCACGGAAACGCTGCCAATCGACTACTTGTGAGTATGCCGAAAAACCAGCAATAATCATTTTTGGCTTATGCTCACGCGCCAAGCTCTCTACTTGGTCATAATCAATTAAGCCAGTACCATCTACCAAGCCATACTGAACCGCATTGTAGTTCAAACCTGAGAAGTTGATGTGCGCGCCATGCGTCAAGTGCCCACCAGCGTCTAGGCTCATGCCTAGTACGGTGTCATTTGCTTCTAGCAATGCTAGAAATACCGCTGAGTTTGCTTGGCTACCAGAGTGTGGCTGAACGTTCACATATTCTGCACCGAACAACTCTTTAGCACGGTCAATCGCCAATTGCTCAACTACGTCCACATGCTCACAACCACCGTAATAACGCTTGCCAGGATAGCCTTCTGCGTATTTGTTGGTAAGGTCAGTACCTTGAGCTTCCATCACTGCTTGTGAGCAGTAGTTTTCAGAGGCGATAAGCTCGATGTGGTTTTCTTGACGAACGCTTTCTGCGGCCATCGCTTCAGCAAGTACTGGATCAAAATCTTTGATAGAAATATCTTTAAACATAGTGATGTCCTAAGTAGTGACTGTCATTAAAAAACGTCATTGAAAAGAAGCTTATAGCCTGCCCACAATAAAACAACTACTGCGTCAACGTCGCTCGAAGTATGCTTGATACCTCTGCACGCTGTCTTTCTGTAATCTGTTTTATGGTATGACCATTATTGTGAATGGAGTCTATTAGCAAAGATTAAAATAAGAATAAATACAGACGAGTGACCTGTTATCAACTTGACTGATTCGTCAATAAAACCGATGTACATTTACGTCGATATCATCACGAAAGCTCAAGTGTAACATGAAAATTTGTACTGCGAACGCAAAAAAACCTCACCTTAAGATGAGGGAATTAAATGGCCATATAACATAGATAAATAGCCAATAAAATAAAGTATTTACCTGCTTAAAATTTTCGCTAATTTCCCTTTCTATGCTGATTTAGCCATAAAATATTTTTACAGGTCACCAGATAAAAAGGCGGGTAAGAACGTTTCGCTAATCATGAGCATGCGACCATACCAATCATAACGCGTTTGCCGTTGCCAACCGTCACTGGTATGACTGATAAAGCGCTCATTTGGCAAGGTACGGCGACGCTTGAATAGCACGTAGCCGATAGGCGTATTTTTCAAATGTTGCAAACGGCGTGATTGACCTTTTAAGCTGTTCAAAGGAAAGATACTTTGTGCTTGCACCCACGGCGCTTCATCATTGCCATACAACTGAACTTCACGTACCCATGCCAGCAGTGGACGATTGAGCATCATACCTTGTACGCCCAGCTGCCTTTTCTGTCTTAAAGTTAACGAACGATAGCCTTCAAAGCTGCGTTTTACACGCAGCGGTTGCCCTGCCTTCTCTTCTAATATAGCAGTGAGAGAGCCTTCGGCATTTAGCCAAGGTATAAGTTCAGTAGGAGGTAGATCGCTAATGGAGCTGAAAGAGTTGCTGGTCATAGTTTATGGCGAGTATTCTTTAATGATTGTTTGATAGTTAGAAGATGTTTGCAAATAGAAGCAAAGTTAATAAAAGCTGATTACCGTTATGAGTCCTTGCCATCAAATTCAGGCATGTTGTCTGCATTAAAAGGTAAAGCTTCGAATGCCTGCTGACGATACTGCGCCATATGCATCCGGTCTCTGGTACAAAAATCACCAATCGCTGGTACAAAACGCGGATCATAGATACGGTGGATAGAGTGTGTCGTCGTTGGAATGAAACCACGTACCAGTTTATGCTCACCTTGCGTACCTGGGTCGAAAGACATTAATCCTTGCTCAATAGCGAACTCAATACCTTGGTAATAGCACAGCTCAAAATGCAAGCTGTCATACTCGCCTAGCGCACCCCAATAACGACCATACAAGGTGGTATTATTATCAACATCAATACTATCGCTATCAGGTTTATCATATAAGAACAAACTACTCGCGATAATCTCACCACTGGCATCGAGTGCTTGCGCAAGCATTATATGCTCAGGCATGCTCGCTGCCAATGCCATAAAAAAGTCTAACGTCAGATAAGGCTGCTGCCCGCGTACTGCATAGGTCATCACATAACAATGATAAAAAGCCTTCCAGTCAGCATCGCTAATAGAATCACCGCATTTTCGCTGACAGCTAATACCTTGCTCGGCAACTTTACGGCGCTCAGCCCGAATGGTTTTTCGCTTTTTGGCTCTTAAGGTCATTAAAAACGAATCAAAATCTGCAAATGGCTTGCTGTCATTAAGTAAGTCTTTATTTTGCCATAAGAACTGGCAGCCTTGTCGTTCAAATATCGGTAGCTCAATAGCAGCTGACTCTACGCCGTTTTCTTGAGCAGCTATCGCAAGCTCCACATCAATTTCAGTTGGCATAGATGTAGTGGCAATAGAAGCTAAACCAGGTGTCACAAACAGTCCATGCCAACTTGAAGCACCTACTTGTTGAGCGATATCATCAATACCTGCCATGGCAGTTTTTAGGATGTCTTCGCTTAAAGTTTCACTTTTTGCCAGCCAAATTCGCTGACCAGTAATCGGTGTGTATGGTGAACTAGTGACCAATCGTGGATAATAATCAACACCGTAGCGCGCATAAGCTTCAGCCCATGCATGATCAAATACAAACTCACCGCGATGATGGCCTTTTATAAATACTGGCATGACAGCCACAGGTTGCAATGTATCTTCTGCCGCGCTGTCTACTAAAGTATTGGTGTTATCCGCACTATTAGCATCAACAACAACACGATGTACCATAATAAATATTGGTAGCCACCCTGTATGTTCACCAATTGCCCCCGTATCAGTCATTGCTTGCCAAAAAGCGAATGACATAAAAGGAGTATCTGGCGTCTGCCACTCTGTTTGGCTCTGCCAGCTGGTATCATTAATCAGCGCATACTCTAAACTCATATTCACCGCCATTATTATAATCGCTATATGTTTATCGATAACCAATCTGTTGATGACCTAGACTAGCAAATTTTTACGACATTGCTGTCACAATTTGCAAAAACTTATCTGCACCCAACAAAAAACCACCAACGATAACGCAGGTGGTTTGTACGACTGCAATCATGAGCAGCAAAATCAATATAAAACGTCATGAAAAAATAGTTGTTGTATGGAAAAGATGATATCGAAGCCGATGACTGATAGAATAAGATTGTTATTAGCTTAGTATAATTCGAAACCGTAGGGTACAAGCTAAAACAGTATACTTAGTTCATGGTATACGATTGACATCCTATCAGATTTATAGTGGATTGGTTATAATGTAGCGTCAATGACTCACTTTTGGGCAATTTTGCACCGACTGTTAACGTGTTGCCTTGAAATGCTTTATTCATGAATATTATTAAAAGAAAATATCTTATCTGTCTTAAAAATTTCTAAGAAGCTACATATGAAGTACTTGTTCTAACCATATCATTGATTATTGCATAGTATCATTGACGCATATTCAGCACTATATTTGAGCTTTATTATTAACTACAGCCTAAAGGAAGATCTCACTAAAATGTCAAAAATTATTTATACAAAAACTGATGAAGCCCCAGCGCTGGCGACTCTGTCGTTCTTACCTATCGTCGAAGCTTTCACTAAAACGGCAGGCGTTGAAGTTGAAACTAGCGACATTTCTGTTGCAGCGCGTATATTGGCCGAATTCCCTGAATACTTGACCGAAGAGCAACGTGTTCCTGACAACTTAGCTGAGCTAGGTCGTTTAACTCAAGATCCAAACACCAACATCATTAAACTGCCAAACATCAGTGCTTCTGTACAGCAGCTAAAAGCCGCTATCAAAGAATTACAAGGTAAAGGCTACGCAATTCCTGACTTCCCAGAAGATCCGCAAACTGATGAAGAAAAAGAGCTACGCAAGCGCTATGGCAAAAGCTTAGGCAGTTCAGTGAACCCAGTACTTCGTGAAGGTAACTCAGATCGCCGTGCTCCTAAAGCCGTCAAAAACTATGCACGTAAGCATCCACACTCTATGGGTGAATGGAAGCAATGGTCAAGCACGCACGTATCACACATGCATGGTGGCGACTTCTACGATGGCGAGCAATCTATGACGTTAGACAAAGCTCGTACTGTACGTATGGAGTTGTTGCTTGATGATGGTACTCAAAAAGTATTAAAGCCTAAACTTGCTTTGCTTGATAAAGAAGTCATCGATCTGATGGTCATGAGCAAAAAAGAACTGCTAGCGTTTTATGAGCGTGAAATGGAAGATTGCCGCGAAGCCGGTATTTTGTTCTCACTACACGTAAAAGCGACCATGATGAAAGTCTCGCATCCTATCGTGTTTGGTCATGCAGTTAGAATCTACTACAAAGAAGCCTTTGAAAAACATGGCGATTTCTTTGATGAGCTAGGTATCAATGTCAATAACGGTATGGCGGATCTATACGACAAGATTTCAACGCTACCAGCTTCAAAACGTGAAGAGATTGAGCGTGACCTACATGCATGCCAAGAGCATCGCCCACGTCTGGCTATGGTTGACTCTTCGAAAGGTATCACCAACTTCCATTCACCAAGCGACGTAATCGTTGATGCTTCTATGCCAGCAATGATTCGTTCTGGTGGTAAAATGTGGGGCGCTGATGGCAAAATGTATGACTGTAAAGCAGTAATGCCAGAGTCTACCTTTGCTCGTATTTACCAAGAAATGATCAACTTCTGCAAATGGCATGGTAACTTCGATCCAAAAACAATGGGAACTGTTCCTAACGTTGGCCTAATGGCTCAAAAAGCGGAAGAATATGGCTCACATGACAAAACGTTTGAGTCTAGTGATGCTGGTATTGCACGTATTGTCGATATAGATACTGACGAAGTATTACTTGAGAAACGTGTCGAGAAAGGTGACATCTGGCGCATGTGTCAGACCAAAGACGATCCTATCCAAGACTGGGTAAAACTTGCCGTACGCCGTGCTCGTGAATCAGATACGCCTGTTATCTTCTGGTTAGACCCATATCGTCCACATGAAAATGAGCTGATCAAAAAAGTTAAAATGTATCTGAAAGACCATGACACTGAAGGCTTGCACATTGAAATCATGTCTCAGGTTCGTGCGATGCGTTATACTCTAGAGCGTGTTGCTCGTGGTCTAGATACTATCTCTGCCACAGGTAACATCCTACGCGATTACCTAACTGACTTGTTCCCTATCCTAGAGCTAGGCACCAGTGCCAAGATGCTATCAGTTGTACCATTAATGAAAGGTGGCGGTTTGTTTGAAACTGGCGCTGGTGGTTCTGCACCGAAGCACGTTGAGCAGCTTACAGAAGAGAACCATCTACGTTGGGATTCACTCGGTGAGTTCTTGGCCTTGACGGTATCTTTGGAACATTTAGCAAACAACGACAACAATGCTAAAGCTCAAATCTTGGCAGACACGCTAGATACAGCAACAGAAAAACTGCTGTTAAACGACAAATCACCATCACGTAAGACGGGTGAATTGGACAACCGTGGTAGCCACTTCTATCTATCAATGTACTGGGCAGAAGAGCTTGCTGCGCAAGACCAAGATAGCGAGCTAAAAGCGCAATTTACACCATTCGCGCAAAAGCTAAAAGAAAACGAAGAAGCTATTGTTAAAGAACTTAACCAAGCTCAAGGCAAGCCAGTAGATATTAAAGGCTACTACTACGCTGATGAGGAATTGGCTAAGAAAGCAATGCGTCCAAGCGCTTTGTTCAACGAGACACTAGCATCGCTATAGTTTTAAGTGATGGCTCTTAAACCATTAAGCAAAATCGCTTTTGGTTTTTATAGCTAGAAGCGATTATGCGAGTTTAAATCTAAGTAAAAAACACCTCAACCGTCTTAGAACGTTGAGGTGTTTTTTATGTAATGTCTAAAAGCTTTATAAAGAGTGAAATGAAAAAGCCACCTATGTGAGTAGATGGCTTTTAATACATAATAACTGGTACAGAGTAATAAAATAAAATGCTTAGAGCTTAAGTAGTCTTAGGCTTCCATATGCTTAATAATCGCCTTACCAAATTCCGAAGTACTTAGTAAAATAGCATCTGGCATCAAGCGCTCAAAATCATATGTGACTGTCTTATTAGCAATCGCGCCTTGGATACCACTGATGACTAAATCAGCTGCTTCCGTCCAGCCCATATCACGAAGCATCATCTCAGCAGACAATATCAATGAGCCTGGGTTTACTTTATTTTGACCCGCATATTTAGGCGCAGTGCCGTGTGTCGCTTCATAAACAGCGATTGCACCACCCTTGTTTGCACCTGGCGCAATACCAATACCGCCTACTTCAGCCGCTAATGCATCAGAGATATAGTCACCGTTTAGATTGAGCGTCGCCACTACAGAATAGTCTGCAGGACGCATCAAAATCTGCTGCAAAAATGCATCAGCGATGACATCTTTAATAATAATATCATTACCTGTTTTTGGATTTTTCATGGTCATCCATGGACCGCCATCTAATGGCTCTGCACCAAAACGCTCTGCTGCCAGCTCATAGCCCCAGTCTTTAAACGCGCCTTCTGTAAACTTCATGATATTACCTTTGTGCACTAGGGTCACATTTGGTAGATCATTATCGATGGCATGCTGAATCGCTTTACGTACTAGGCGTTGCGAGCCTTCTTTTGAGACAGGCTTGATACCGATACCGCATTCTTCAGGGAAGCGGATGCTGGTCACACCCATCTCCTCTCTTAAGAAATTGATAACTTTTTTGGCATCATCGCTGCCCGCTTTCCACTCGATACCCGTGTAGATGTCTTCTGTGTTTTCACGGAAGATAACCATATTCGTCAGCTCTGGATGCTGTACTGGACTTGGCACGCCTTCAAACCAGCGTACGGGGCGTTGACATACGTATAGGTCAAGGTTTTGACGTACCGCGACATTTAATGAACTAAAGCCACCACCTACTGGTGTGGTCAATGGACCCTTGATACTAATGACGTAGTCTTTTAGAATCTCTAGCGTCTCGCTTGGCAAATAATCGCCGTCATACACTTTTGCTGCTTTTTCACCAAGATAAGTCTCCATCCAAATGATAGACTTCTTGCCGTGATATGCTTTATCAATTGCAGCATTGACTACTTTTATCATGACAGGTGTAATATCTACACCGATTCCATCACCTTCCACAAACGGAATGATCGGATGGTTAGGAACATTTAATGTGAGATCTGCGTTTACGGTCACTTTTTCGCCGTCTCTTGGCACGATAACCTTATCATATGACATAGATGATACTCCTTGGTTGTATGTTGGACGTCGCAAGTGAACTTAACACTTTATTATGCTAACCGTTTTATTGTAGTTGTAACGCTCTAAGCGCTTACCAGACAAGCAAAGCTTTGATGAGTACGATACTTGCGACATTGATTTTAACAATATTGAAGATAGTTTTACGTTAAAAAATCAAAATAAAGACTCAATTAATGTTTGTCGCTTGCAGACAGTAGATTTTTTCCCATTAAAAACATAAATACCACTATCAGAATACGGATTTAGGATAACAGCAAATCTATACAAGCGCTGTCCTACTTTTGTAGCAGGTCATGTAGCATACAGCACATTAAATATATCGCCCGTAGTCTTGCTGCTTAATCCTAGCTCTGCATCACAAAACATACGCTACAATGATTCATTGTCCATTAAAAACTAGGAAACACCTTTTTATGTCTACTTCTAGTCTCATTTTATTCAACAAGCCTTACGGCGTACAAAGTCAGTTTAGAGATGATAGTAATAACGACCACACCACCCTATCGCAATACTTTACTGACAAGGCTTTGCGAGTCGCTGGTAGGCTAGATGCCACTTCAGAGGGATTACTGATTTTGACCGACGATGGTCGCGTTAACAAAGCAATTACTCATCCGCCAAAAGCAAATGCAGGGCGCAAACAAGGTAAAACTTATTTAGTGCAAGTAGAAGGAATCCCTACTGCTGAGCAACTCAGTAAGCTCAAACGTGGCGTGGTTTTAAAAGATGGTAAAACGCTACCTGCTGAGGTCAAACACGTCAGTGAAGAAGAACTACCGATGGTACTGTGGCAGCGCAATCCGCCAATACGTGAACGTAAAAGCGTGCCGGACTCATGGTTGATAATGACTATTTATGAAGGTAAAAACCGCCAAGTTAGACGTATGACCGCGCATGTCGGTCTACCTTGTCTGCGTTTGATACGTTGGTCGGTGGCAGGGTTTGAGCTAGATGGGTTAGCTGTTGGAGATTTTGTACGCGTTCATCTAAATAGTGATCACTGTCGTCAGCTAGGTATTTCTAGCTAGGTTCTAGTTTAAATGCTTTAGGGTTCAAATATTACCTAGTAGTTCGCGCTGCTTAACTGTGAATATCAAGCTCTAACAGTAATATATTACGACCTATTAAACATAGTGTCTCGAATGAGTAAGGTTTATCTGCTAACATTCAGCACGTAATTGATTATGTATAATAAGTATTATCCATTTATCGTTTGGTTTTTTCACAATAGGGATATGTCATGATTGCTTCTCATCGTTTTTTTTCGTTGGTCACTAGTATTTCTGCGGCGCTCGTATTGAGTGCCTGTCAACCAACGACAGAGAACAGCCAATCAACTCCTGAAGAAGAGACGTTACCACCAGTTACTGACATATCCCATGCCGAACATGATGATATGGTAGATGAGGCTGCGACCAATGATAGCGATGGCAGTGTCAATGATGAGCCTCAAATGAGCGACATGCTCAGAGACTATACGAGATCAATGACTAGAATGCATGATGAGATGATGATTGGTATGGGTTACAACGACCCTGATACTGCCTTTGCTAAAGGTATGCTAGGACATCATCGCGGCGCGGTAGAAATGGCAAAAATAGAGCTCAAGTATGGCACTGACGAAGCGATGCGCCAACTTGCTCAAGAGATTATCACGGCGCAGCAAACTGAAATCGATGTTTTAAACAAATGGCTAGCTAGTCATCCTGACACTGCCAAACCTAAGCCAAATACTATAGCGATGCAGCAAGCATATGCCAACAGCATGGAAAACATGCATGGCGAAATGACTTTGGGCGTATCTGATCCCGTACCTGATATGGCATTCGCACGCGGCATGCTACCGCATCATGTTGCTGCTGTTGATATGGCAAAAGTTCAGCTCGAATACGGAACAGATGAAGAAATGCGTCAGTTAGCGCAAGACGTTATTGATACCCAGCAAATTGAAATTGATATGATGAAAAACTGGATTGCTGCGCTTGAGGCCACAAATCACGACGAAGATGATAGCTCTGTCACAAACGATATTGAAAATGATGTCACTGACGATGAAGACCCAGAGCACCAGGCTAAAGAGCAGTAAGCGTATAGATCGCCAACTATTGCCGCTCCAATCATTTAAATTATTCAAACACATAGACAATATTGTAGATTATTAAAAAACCCTCTTCTAAGCATTGTTGCTCGGAAGAGGGTTTTTATATGGCTTGGTATCTACCATATTATCAAAGCTACCGTTTCATGACATTAAGCCACGTCTCCCAACCTGCATTACCTTTTAACTGCTCATTATCATTCTCTAGGACCTTATCTCCTTTTGCTAAGCGTAGGCTTACTTTATGAGGAGATATTGCTCCAGTCATGCTAGTTTTTTCATCTTGTGGTTTGGCTTTAGTCGTCGTTTCAGGTTGAATCTGAACGCACATCAGCTCATCACGACGGAACAAATAACATTCAACAGAATGTGCTTTATTAACCGAGGTGATAAGCTGTTTCGTATCCGCTTTGATACCATCAATCGCGATAATAACGTCATGTGCTGAAATACCAGCTCTAGCCGCAATACTATCTCTCATCACACGATTGACCTTGAGCCCAGCTGGCGTTTCATTACAACGCATACCCCATGGTACATGCTTGTCAGCGGTCTCTTTAGTATTTGCCTGTATTGTGACACCGTTTGCAATTAGCAGCGCTTCAATTGGAAGCTCTTCTACCCCATTGACGTAACGGCGTTCAAAATCTTCCCATTCTGCTAGCGGCATAAACTGCTTAATGACTAAGCCCATATCGGCACTACTGATGCCAATTCGCTTACTGTCGTTCTGCTTAGCTTGAGTATAAAAAGCTTTGACTACATCGAACAAGCGATAACGACCGTCACTATTTTTAAGTAAGGTTAAATCCAGACATAAGGCTACCAACGCCCCTTTATTATAGTAGCTAATTCCCGCATTACCTGTATTTTCATCAGTACGATACAGCTTAATCCAAGCATCAAAACTTGACTCTGCCACACTTTGATTACCACGCCCTGGAGTCTGATAGTAGCGATTAATTTGCTCGGCTAGCAGCCGCAGATAATTGGCTTTATCAATCACACCCGATGCTTGCAACATAAAATCATCGATATAAGATGTGAACCCTTCAAACACCCAAAGTAATGGGGTAAAGGCCTCACGGCGCAAATCGACATCAATCATGACATCAGGACGTACCGTCTTCACCCACCATGAATGAAAATACTCGTGACTACATAAGCCTAAAAACCGCTGATAATCTGTACTCGGTAATTTTGGCTCACTGGCACTTGGTAAGTCATTGCGCGGCGTCACAAGGCTAGTAGAGTTGATATGCTCGAGCCCGCCATAGTCTTGTCCACTAGCAAAGGTCATAAACGTATAATCATCAAATGGCGTATCGCCTAACCAACCTACGTAGGTCTGACAAATTTGAGTAATATCCTGCTGCAATCGACCTAGATTGGCACTCTGCTTACCTGAAAGATAAAAACTGTGATGTATCGTCTGATGCTCACTATCATGAATAATAAAATCAAATTTTTCTTGTTCTGCGATTTCGAATGGATAATCAATTAACTCGTGATAATTGGCTGCCTGCAATCTGTAAACGTGCTGACTATCCACTTGCTTGCTATCTCTATTCTGTTCATCGGACTGTAGATACGTAGCGTCCAAACCACAAGCCAATAGTACTTTACTACTCTCTTTATCTGCAAAAAAAGTATCAGGCACAATCAAGCTGACTTGAACAGGCGCTTGCTCTTGTCCTTCGACAGCTAGCGCAAGTGATGTGAAATTGCCATAAAGTCGTTGCTGATCGACATAGGCCGTACGCACAGACAAGTCATAGCAATAGACTTCGTACTCAACAATTACTTTCTGCCCTGCCTGCACAACTGGTAGCTGCCAAGTGTTTTTGTCCAATTTTTGCGCACGATAAGTCTCTGGCTGCTTGTCACTATCTGTTGTTTGAGCCTCTACTATTTGATAATGTACCGCGGTGATGTTTCGAGCAAACTCGCGCATCAAATAACTGCCAGGTATCCACGCTGGCAACCAAAGCTGCGGAGCATCAGATACTGCTGTAAAGCTCAATGACACGTCAACTAAATGCTCGTAGAAACGGGTAAAATCAAATTGATAGCTTATATTATCTGTCATTTTAGCTTTAGCATCATCGTAATTGGTTAAAACATTGCTCGCTAGTTGTTTATCAATGGTATTGGCAAATGCAGTCATCGTATCTCTCGTCCTTATCTTTATAATTATGCTAGAAGTCCTGCTCTAAAAAAGCAACTCCTAAACTAGGAATAGCCAATAGCTATGCATTAACTATAGAAAATAGCAGTTATTATTGTAAATTGTGGCATTAATTGGCATTTTTTATGTTTTTTGCCTTGAAAGTTATATATGCCATCTCAATTAAAGATGCTAACTGCTAAAGTTACTTTAATAAACTGATGATAATTGACTAATGACGTGGCCTTTTGGCTTATAGATTGGCTTTTTTAGGTTTATTGCAACCGTATTTAATTTTTTACATAGATATATTTAGGATATTTTATGACTACTATCGCAAAAGACACTGCCGTCAAATTCAATTACACACTAAAAGACGACGAAGGCAATATCCTTGACCAGTCACCAGAAGGTCAGCCACTTGCTTATCTACATGGTCACAGCAACATCATTCCAGGTCTAGAAACACAACTAGAAGGCAAGTCTGCTGGCGAGAAAGTCAATGCAGTTGTTGAGCCTGCTGACGGCTATGGCGAGTATCAAGAGCAAGCAGTACAGCATGTACCACGCGAAAACTTCCAAGGCGTTGAAGACATTCAGCCTGGTATGCAGTTTCAGTCAGAAGCTGGCGGCCAAGTCATGTTGGTTACGGTAACTGCTGTAAATGATCAAGAAGTTACTGTTGATGCAAACCATCCGTTGGCTGGTAAGCGTTTGACATTTGATGTTGAAATCCAAGAAGTACGTGCAGCAACTGAAGACGAACTAAACCATGGCCATGTACATGGCGCAGGTGGCGTTGAGCACTAATCTCTTTTAGAGAAGAGTTAAAATAGTTAGATGATAAGTTATTAAATTTATCATCTAAACTAAAAGGCCAGTAGCCGATAAGGTTACTGGCCTTTTTTATGCTTACTTATTACGTATACATTATGATTCAATTTAAACACATCCGCTTAACCAAAGACTCTGCTATAAAATCACTAATGTCCAGACGTAACAAAGCCGCATAACGACAAGCGTCATGCGGCTTTTATTACCAACTATCCATGTTAGTGTTACGTGATACCTAATCCCGGGGCATCTCATAACTGACAGGCATCCAGCCTTATCATCCTTAATCAGCAAACTACTTATCCCTAGTGCGACCTTTAAGATACCAATCCCTAGTATCAATGAACCGTTTCGTTCAATCGTGCCGTACAGTTATAGTCGCAGATTGACCCATCATTAGTAAGAGGTCTAAACGTCAATCTATGTAAGCATATGCTTACATAGATTACGCAACGCTATAATAACTTCACATTATAGCTGCTCTTCAGGGCTAAGCATTGTTTTAGGTTCCGCGCTAAGCATGAGATAAGCTGCCTCATTGATAAACGCCTCATCCTCTGGTAGTTCTGGGCGCTCAGCTGCTTTCATACGGCTACGCTCTTCGAATTTTGCATCCATCGCTGCCTGATAAGTATTCCAGTTAGCGTACGGGCGCTCACCAGTGGCGATAAGACGTTTATTCTCTGCTTCTAGCGAGCGTTTTTCGATCAGTTGCATTTTCGCTCGGCGGCTATTGATATCTAAACGTACAGGTTTCTTTTCGTCTTCCATATCACGAATATCATTCAACGTCGACAGATACGTAAACTGTGGATTTTTTTGTTGGCGAACTTTAGACTGCTGATTGAGCGTTGCCAACGTATCACTGGTGAACTTCCCTTCAGGCTTATACGGCGCTGTTTTGATCGTATCCCAAGGCAATGCTTTTTTCTGAGCGCGCTCGCCAAAGGTTGCATCATCATAGATATTGACTAGCTCAACATCCGGTACGACTCCTTTATTCTGTGTACTACCGCCAGTGACACGATAAAACTTACGCTGAGTTAAAGTGGCAGAACCTAATGCTAAACTATCGAGCTGTATCTGTGCAGAGCCTTTACCAGTCGTCGTACTACCAACTACTAGTCCACGACCATAGTCTTGAATAGCAGCAGCAAATATCTCACTAGCTGAGGCCGATGCTAAGTTGGTAATGACGGACATTTTGCCATCATACAGCTGCTCACCGCCATCATTGTCACGGTATACTTGAATATTACCGCGATTATCACGAATCTGTACTAGCGGTCCGCTCTTGATAAAGAAACCTAGCATCTTGGCAACTTCATCCAATGAACCACCTGGGTTGTTTCTCAGATCAACCACCAGGCCATCAATATCCTGTTTATTCAATTCTTTTAGCGCATTTTCGGTATCGATACTGACACTACGATAATCTTCACCGTTACGACGTGCTTGATAGTTGAGATAAAAGCTTGGAATCTCAAGTACGCCAATACGCTTCGGCGTCTTATCAATATTAGGACGCTGAACCTCTACCACACGTTGAGTAACGCCTGATTCTTCTTGCTGAATAATATCACGCACCACCGTGACCGTACGGGCGCTAGCATCTGGCGTGTTAGGCTGACGTAGTTTGAGCGTGACCGACGTACCGCGTTTACCGCGAATCAAACTAACAATTTCACGTGTTGACCAACCAACCACGTCCGTCATAGTTTCACCATCTTTGGCGATACCAACGATCAAATCATTGGGCTTGATTTGACCTGACTTGGCGGCTGGACCACCATCGACTAAGGTCACAATACGAGTATAGTCGGGATTTTTTCGGTCTGGACGAATAGAGACACCAATACCTTCTAATTGAAGACTGGACTGGATTTGCAATTCAGTCGCTTGAATCGGTGCATAGTAATTACTGTGCGGATCATAAGTCAGCATCGCCGTATTTAAAACAGTCTCCATGATTTCATCATCTTTGAGACGCTTAAATTGCTCTTGTTGACGTGATAAACGATTTTGTAAAATCTCATTTGGCGTACGCTCATCGTTACGTACCAAGTCTTGTCCACGAGTAATATCAGGATTACTTAAAAACACTTTCTCTTTGGCTTTTTCGTCTTCTTGACCGAGCGTAATACTCATCAACTGAAACTTTAGCTGACGTTCCCAATAATCACGTTGCTCTTTTTTGGTTTTGAAATGGCCAAGTTTTTCACGATCAAGAATGATGGTGTCATCACCTGTCAGATCAATATCTGTTTTGAGCATCTTGGTGGCCATCGCAAAGTACTCGTTTGAGCGTTTGCGGTAACGATCATACACCTCTACCCCTGCAGACAGATCACCTTGTTTTAGACGAGCGCCAAAGTCTTCAGCGTGTTTTTTCTTAAGCTCATCGACATCAGACTGCAAAAACAGCGTATGGTTTGGGTCAAGAGTATCGATATACATTGATAGGATTTCACTACCAGTCTTGCTATCTAAAGGCTGATTGAGATAATGACTACGGTCCAGCAAAGCCGCTACTTGACGGGTTGTAACCTTTTGCTCAGGGGTTTGTACGAAACTTCCCGTATTGGTTTCTGCGACTGCAGTACCGTAGGTTTGGGTCAGGATAATACCAGCGATGCCCACTGACGCTGCACTGAGTAACCACTGTGCTGGTTGTTTTTTCATCATATGTACCTAGTTATTTGAAGTTAATAGTATTGGATAATTCATCAGAATCAAAAATACTTGAATCTGTTATGATCTATAAATGCTGTGTTTTTTATTCTTATACTTTATACATTATTAAATACTGATATATAGTCAAAAATCAATCAATATTATCACGTACATGAATACTAAACTGTCTCAAACTGTATAAGCAATCTTACACGCTACGTCTGTACATACCAATCTTTCTATCACTTTTGTCGCATATAATAATTGAAGGCTATCATCATCGATATGACGACTAAACTTAATGGCTACTAGCAAATTTATTTGAACCCAATAGTCTGCCGCATTATGCTCAATCAATAATAGCTGTCATAATAAGATATCTGAACAATGACTGATAAGCGATAAGATAGCCATATATCGACAGTCACCCTCATAATATAACGATGTATAAAATAATAAGGATTACGCAATGTACGGCGTCTTAATGATAGATATTGATAGTACCGCTTTGACCGCTGAAGATATCAGTTTGATTAAACAAGCACAGGTCGGCGGAGTCATATTGTTTGGTCGCAATGTCACAGACGCTGCCCAAGTCAGAGCACTGTGCGACGATATACGTTATCACAATCAAGACATACTTATCGGTGTGGACCAAGAAGGCGGACGAGTCGCGAGATTGCGTGAAGGTTTCACGCCATTACCCGCTATGGGTCGACTGGGTGAACTATTCAATCAAGACCCCAATCAAGCACTTAGCTGCGCCTATGATTGCGGCTATCTGATGGCAGCTGAAGTATTGGCTGTAGGCATCGATTTGAGTTTTGCACCCGTACTGGATAGAGACGGCATTAGCCAAGTTATCGGTGACCGCAGCTTTCATCATGAGCCGCAAGCCATCACTGCGCTTGCAACACAGTTTATGCGCGGTATGAAAGCAGCTGGCATGGCAACGACTGGTAAACACTTCCCCGGTCATGGTGCCATCGCTCCTGACTCTCACGTATCAGAAGCCATCGATACGCGTAGCTTAGACGAAATCATCAATAGCGATATGCAGCCTTTTGCTCAAACGCTACATTGTCTGGACGCGCTTATGCCAGCACATGTAATATTTTCACAAGTAGACGACAAGCCAGCTGGTTTTTCTAAAATTTGGCTACAAGATATTATTCGAGATGAGCTCAAATTTGATGGCGTACTTTTCTCTGATGATTTGTCAATGGCAGGCGCAAAGGCCGCTGGTGATGTCAGTGCTCGCGTAAAAGCGGCCATTGATGCTGGTTGTGATATTGCGCTGGTATGCAACGATCGTGTTGCTGCTCATGAGGCTGCTAAAGCAGCGCAAGATCTACCTTACCCTAATCAGCAACGTATCAAAACCATGTGCGGCACTGTACCAACATGGCAGGGCGATCTTGAATCTACCTGCCAGCAGTTTGAGTACTGGCAGCAAGCAAAACAGAATGTCACTCAAACTTTTTTTAGCGCTCAAACTGATACGCAGACTGCCAATGTTCAGACTACTAAAGAATCAACAGATCCTACGCTGTATAAATAATAGCTTGTTCAATTGTCATTAAGCAGCATAAAAAAACCGCACCTTGGTCAGATGCGGTTTTTTTGTTTGGCTGCTACTGTCTAGCTATGTTCAAAACTAGCTATGTTCAAAATCAGAACATGTAGATTAGTTGGTTGGATCCACTGCAGTACCTTGAGTAACATCATCGTTATCTGGCAACAAATCATCGTTATTACTATCTAATGGGTTCATATCTGGATCTAACGAATCACCATCTATCATCATGCCATCGTTTGCATCGACAACTTCATCATTAACTAAAAACTCAATACGGCGATTACGGAAGCGACCTTGTTCGGTTGAATTGTCCGCGATTGGTTCTGATTCACCCATACCTTTGGTATTTAATTTAGCTTCATCAACTCCTTGAGATACCAGATACGTTTTTACTGAATCGGCACGCTCTTGAGACAGCTCCATATTATAGCTATCAGAGGCTTGGCTGTCTGTGTGCCCGACAATCATGAGCTTCATATCAGGTACATTATTGATAATTTCTGCAGCACGGTCCAATAGTTCTTTATTGACTTCAGGAATGACCGCTTCATCTACTTGGAAATTAATCACTTGAATACTCAAAGCGCGGGCAACATCACGTGGGTCTGGGTTTTCACCAAGATTGGTCATCGCAACATCGGCAGCAGCAAGACTATCATCAATCTCGCCTTGTATGTCTAATGGGCCTTCAGCTTGGACTGTCATAGCAGGAGCAGCTGCTTGCAAGTCAGTAACCAACTTATCCAGTGCATCTTTATCAGGCGCATTGACAGTGATATTATCGCCTTTGATAATCATGCTCGCATTCGGTACATTTTTGACAATCGGTAGTATTGTGGCCAATTGAGCGGATGCTGGCATATCTACTGCAAAGTTATCGTCAACATCAGCGCGACACTTGTTTGCTTCGTCACCAAACGCCCCAGTCAATGCATTCATTACGTTGGTTTGTAGTGTCTCATCACCAACGCTCATACGACAAGCATACAGCTGGCTATTCTCACCAGTTGCGATGCTTAACGATGCAGGCTCTACATCTCCAATGACTGATGCCGATCCATCAGTGGCAGCTGCTTGTTGCGTTGCCGCGGCAGGCGTTGCCACAGGTTCAGGGTTTTCTTGACAGCCTCTTAGCAACGCCCAGGCCAATGCCCCTAATATAATCAAACCAATAATCGGTAATAGCGCTTTCATAAAGCTACCCTGCTCCTCTTCCTCTTTCTGTAGCGGTGCAGTACTAGTAGTATCTGAAAAGGGGGCACTTGTCGCAGCAGCTGCGCTAGCCGGTAAGACGCTGCCTGCCCATGCAGGGATATGGTGCTGATAGCTATTTAAATTATCATTCAAAAACTGCGGTACTGGTGTACTACCAGCTAAGCTTTTGATCTCATGAAAAGCCAGTGGGGCTGCCATCGTAATTAGACCCCGTGATGCGGTTGCGTCGACGTTATGTTTCCCTGCCAATTCACGAGAGATTTGGTCACGGTGTGCGTCTTCTGTCCATACACGGTCATAAAAGGCATTGTCATCACGAGCGATATTTTCATTGGCAAAACGGCTAAAAGTGTCATTATCTGCAAGACGAGCAGCGAAAATTGCATAGAATTGTTCTAGTAAGTTTTTCTTAGCAGGACTTCCGCCATCTTCTAATACTGCGGGACTAACGGTACGTGTCAAATGACTAATAATATCCATAATGTAACCCTCTCCTGATTTATTTCTTATTCAATTATTTAAGCGTTCATTTTACAAGGTCTTTGCAGGTGATCAGTTATAGATCCAATATTAGCTACAGATCTAGCCAAGACTCCTATTTCGCTACGTTTATTTTTATTTATTATAAGACCATTAAGACAACGTTCACAGTCACCTCGTTGTTGTGTAAATGATACAGTAAGTAATATTTCGGTTGGCTCACGTAACTGTAGTCTAGAACATATAAAAGGATACACCGTATAAAAGAGCGTGCCTTATAAACAGTTATCTAACTTGAGCTGGTTCAGCAACGATGATCGTGTTTGCCATCTCATCCACTTCGGAAGGTGAAAAAGGTCCTGGCGGTCTGGTCGTTCGGTTATTCGAAGGGAAGTTGTTGGGAATATTACTTGCACCGTTAGTAGGCAGATTGTTGGGTGTATTGTTAAAGCTATTATTGTTAGGCAAAGGAGTTGGTATCACGCCATCTCCAGTATCGTCGTCTGATGCTTGGTACTCGACAGAGTTGCTATCTGCCACGTTATTATTGAATTGATTATTGCCCCCTTCACCATCATCTACAAACTGGTTATTTTCGTTTGCCATGTTGTTTGTAGTATTACCAGTCTCGCTATTATCAGGTAAAGGTAATGGCGCTGTACTTTCGACTACCATTGCTGGTGCCAAGCTACGTATTTCTGTAACCAGTTTTTGCAATAGCATACTGTCTGGCGCCTCCAGTGTGAGACGATCATTTTGCACATGCAAACGTGCAAATGGTGTTGATCTGAGCATCGTCAAGACATTAGGCAATATCTCTGCAGGTATATTAGTGATTGTGCTTGCTACCCCATCCTGTATGTTCAATTCACAAATATTTGCCTGCTCACCAAAGCTTGTATTAAGCGCCTGTTGTAACGAGCTTTGCAGTGCAGCATCGCCAACGGTCGCACTACACGTGTACAAGTTGCCACCGTTATCTACACCGACAATGAGTTCAATAGGAGTGGTAGTTGGGATCTGAGGCTCGGGCGTTGGTGATGACTCAACAGGTGCTGTGACCACAGGTTCTACTGGTATTTCATTATTGGGTTTCACTAATAACGCCCATGCTGCCAATGCAAGCGCAGCCAAAGCTACTATTAATAAAAACACACGTATTAGCAAATCGTTTCGCTGATTACGAGTACGCACCTGCGCACGTTTCAAGTTACTATTTTCTACCAAATGATAAGCAGCTGGATTAGCATGAATAGCATCACTACTGGCAATCGTATCGTCACCCAATGCTTCAGTACTTGCGCGCTCAGCAATTGATATTGGCTCTATACTTTCTACATCATTATTCGTTATTGGTGCGACTATGCCAGTATCTAAAGTAGCGTCGTCAAGTCTATTCGATATGTCGTCACTTACTGGCACATGTACTGGCACATGGTCATCATCTGAATTGAAGCTTGTTTGTACTTGCTGATGCACGTCTTGAGTAGCCGTAATCACAGCCGCCGCCCAAATAGGTAGATATGGTCGTAGGGTAGCTTGCTTCTCTTGCAAAAATGCTGGCAAAAACTGACCATTGGCCAATATTTTTAGCTCACGATATGCCAATGGTGCAGCACTAGTGATTAATTGCTCAGTTGTCTGTGCATCAATGTGGTGAGAAGCTGCCAACTCTTGAACCATAGTTTCTCGAAGATTTTTATCTTGCCATAGTTGTTCAAATAGAGAGCTTTCATTAATACTGCTGGTAGTTGTTTGATCGTTGCGTAACAGCTGTGAGTAAATTTGAGGCCCCGCTAGTCTCGCTGCCAAAACAGCGTAAAACTGTTCAAGTAAACTGACATAGGCAACGTTATTGCTGTCATCATTACCCATTACGGTTGGGGTTACCGTTTGTTCTAGCTGGTCAATAATATTCATGGTTCACCGCCTCTATCAGCCTTATTCGAATGTGCAAAAATTAAGTATTTATTTTATTTCTATATACGGTACTGAGGTATGTCACTTTTTATCTAAGAGCACACTCATAGCGAATCTAGGTAGCAAGCCTAGGCAATACTCTAATCACTGGTCTCTTCATTGGCTTTGCTCTAAAGGTTTCACCTATATAGCATGATACACTGCTACATTATTCACTATAACAGCATAAAAAAGCATCGTTTTGTCACATAATAGGCGTCCGCGTCATCTCAACTGCTGTTAGTATTGATCTATTGCTAATGGTTAGTACTTAATACGGATCAGACGTCAAACTTATTTTTACTCAGCCGTAACGCTTAGGCTTTGAATATTGTCACTTGTTGCATTGTCACATATCAGGCACGGCCTAAGGATTTTCCTTTGTTAAACCATACAACGCTTATTATCATTATTACAGTTATTGTCAGTTTATTAGCATGGCAAAATAAGACGCTACTTAATCGATTGATTTTTTATCCGCCAGCAGTCAACAATGGGCAGTGGGATCGATTTGTGACCCACGGCTTTATTCATGCCGATAGTATGCATTTGCTCTTTAATATGTTTACTTTATATTTCTTCGGGCGTGCTATCGAAGGACTATATCGGCCGTTTGTGTTCGGTTACGGTTTTGTGGTTTTCTATGTATTGGCTATTATCGTTGCTATGATTCCAAGCTATGTTAAAAATAAGAATAACGCCAGTTATTTGAGTCTAGGTGCCTCGGGCGGCGTATCCGCTGTGCTATTTGCGTTCATTTTGCTAGCACCATGGGAGAGGATTTACCTCTTTGCCGTGATTCCGATTCCTGCGATACTATTTGCCGTGGCTTACATATTTTATAGTATTTACGCTGATAAACGCGGTGGTTCAAACATCAATCATATGGCTCATATGTGGGGCGGCGCATTTGGCGTTATCGCTACAATCGTTTTAGAGCCAAGAGTACTACTTCACTTTGTTAATGCCCTGCTATCACCAGGTTTTTAGCCGTCTTTACATTCATGTTAATTGATAAAATTTTTGATAGAAAAGCTTTAATAGTTTGTTCGTAACGACAATTTAATGAAGCTAATAATTTAAAGGTAACTATACGTCATAAATTCTATTTTGCGTACGGTACACTTATACATTTGAGATTCAGTAATACATTATGATTATAGATATTATCGGTGATATACATGGTTATGCAGACAAACTGGTCGGTCTGCTGCAACAGTTAGGTTATGAGCATAACGGTCAGCACTTTGTACCACCGGCAGGTCATAGGGCTTTGTTTATCGGCGACTTGATCGATCGTGGTTCGCAGCAATTAACCACGCTAGAGATTGTCTTTGCAATGTTAGATGCTGATGTGGCCGATGCAGTAATGGGCAATCATGAATATAATGCGTTGGCATATGCCACGTGTGATCCTAATAATACTAGTCAATATTTACGCTCACACAATGATATCCATAAACGCCAACATGAAGCGTTTTTGTCAGAAATACCGTTCGGCTCAGAGCAACATGAGTATTGGTTGCAGCGTCTATACGAAATCCCATTATGGATTGAGAGCGACTATGCCTGTTTTGTGCATGCTTGTTGGGATACGGATAGCATGGCAATACTAAAGCCTCTATTGACTGACAATAACTGTCTGACCTCCCCAGGCTTGATCGAAACGGCCAAAGAAAATACCGTCGCCTTTGAGGCTTTAGAACGCGTGTTAAAAGGAGTGGAAACGGGTTTACCTGATGGTATTGTGATGGTAGATAAGGAAGGTACCGAGCGTACGCGAGTACGAGTACGCTGGTGGCTAGATGAACTAAATACGCGCACACTTCGTGAAGTATCACGTGCTCCATCATCCGCATTGGCACAAATACCATCTGATGCGCTGGCTGAAAATATTGACTTTGCACTAAAAACTCATAAACCTGTGTTTGTGGGTCACTATTGGCTCACTGGCACACCTGAGCCGCTCAGTCCACAAGTTGCCTGTACTGACTATTCTGCAGCAGCAGATAGCGGCTATCTGACCTGCTATCAGCTAGATACCGAACAACCACTACCATTGACTGCCAATCATTTTGTTCAGTATTATCACGATGAAAAAGTAGATATAAAGTTATGATATCAATGCGATTAACACCATGTATATATTAAAAGTCAAACTTGGCTTTACGAATGTAGCAAAATTTTTGTATGATGGTCTTTTTGAGGATATCCAATCATGAGCAACACGAACACTGCTGCTAACCAGAACGGCCCAATCACTTCCCCTGCTGGTCAACCAAGAGTTGGCATCATTATGGGTTCGCAATCTGACTGGGCGACTATGAGTGCTGCTGCACAGTTGCTTGCAGACTTTGACATTGCTTTTGATTGTGAAGTTGTCTCTGCACACCGTACGCCTGATAGATTGTTTGATTATGCCAAAAGCGCAAAAGACAATGGTCTACAAGTTATCATCGCTGGTGCAGGCGGTGCCGCTCATTTGCCAGGCATGTGTGCCAGTCAAACGCCACTACCTGTCTTTGGTGTCCCTGTAAAGTCATCTATGCTGAGCGGTTGGGACAGTCTACTGTCTATCGTACAAATGCCAAAAGGCGTTGCTGTTGGCACTTTGGCGATTGGTACAGCCGGTGCTTATAATGCTGCTCTACTTGCAATTCAAGTGTTGGCATTGCATGATGATACGATTGCTACTAAACTCAATCAGATGCGCCAGTCTCAGACTGAGACCATTCTCGCTAGCCCAACACCAGGTATTATTAACCCTTAGATAAATATAAATCGACCTGCTTTTATAGCAGAGTCTTTTATGCTGATAGCTTAACGACTGAAACTATCACTGTATATTTTCAAGCAATTTCGATTAAAGATAAGGTGCATACAGTGCACCTTTTCCTATTTTCACCCATTGAATTTTAAACTTTAATATACCAAACACCTTATTCACTTTTATTCAAAGAGCCTGCCATGACTACAGCAAACGCTTATCCTGTTACCCAAACCATTCGTACCATCGGTATTTTAGGCGGTGGTCAGCTTGGTATGATGCTTGCCGAAGCCGCCATGCCATTGGGCTACCAATGCGTATTTTTGGAAGACAATTCAGAATGTCCTGCTAGACTATATGGCCGTGTCTTTCATAGCGATCAATTAGAAGATTTTATCGCAGCAGCTGATGTCTTCACATTAGAATTCGAAAACACACCTACGTCTACTGTAGAACAGCTTACCGCTTTATCAAAATCTGGTAGCAAGCAAGGTATGTTCCCACCTTTGATTGCGCTTGATATTGCTCAAGATCGTCTAAAAGAAAAGCAGATGTTCAATACGCTTGATATTGCAACCGTACCATTTATGGAAGTCAATTCTGAGGCTGAGCTCAAGCACGCTTGCAAAGAACTAGGACTACCTATTGTTCTAAAAACCAGCCGTGGTGGTTATGACGGTAAGGGGCAGTTCGTCATCAAGCAGGACAGCGATATTAAAGCTGCTTGGCTAGATCTAAAAGACGCTGTCAGCGGCAAAGGCTCACTTACGCCAACACCTGCGCCATTAATTGCTGAAGGTTTTATTAACTTTAGCCGTGAAGTCTCTATCATTGCAGCAAGAGCGCAAAATGGGCAGGTACGCTGTTACGATTTGGTCGAAAATCATCACCACCATGGTATTTTGGCCAAAACTCAAGCGCCTGCTGTTGGTACGAGCCATCTGTTTCAGCAAGCAACGGACGCCATCACCAAAGTCATGAACCACTTAGATTATGTCGGCACTATGGCGCTTGAGTTGTTCGTCACCAAAGATGCTCGCGGTCACAACACGATACTGGCGAATGAGATCGCACCACGTGTACACAACTCTGGGCACTGGAGTATCGAAGGCGCTATCACTAGCCAGTTTGAAAACCATATCCGTGCCGTGGTCAATTTACCATTAGGCGATACAGATAACGTGCATCCTGCAATTATGGTGAATGTACTTGGTCAATATCCTGATATCAGTGCAGTGTTAAACATCGATGGCGCTCATTATCATAGCTATCATAAAGCTGAACGTGACGACCGTAAGATTGCTCATATCACCTTGATGCCTAACGACGTGACTGATTTAGAGCCTGCTATGGCAAAACTGGTTGCTGTCTTGCCAAACAAGGTTGGTCTAGATAAAGAGTATGCCAGTGTGGATACTCAATCTAGTAAAGCGGATGTCGACGTTAAAGATAGTACTAAGAGTAGTGCTCAGAATGATGCCACAGCTGATGATCTAGGCAACAAAGACAGCCAAACAGACAGCCTGACTGCGCCTTCATCAAAATCTGAGAAGGCCAAAAAATAATGCAGATTTGGGTGGACGCAGACTCGGTTCCATTGATAGCCAAAGACTTGATTATCAAAACAGCTGAACGCACCAAGACCATGGCTATATTTGTGGCCAATCAGCCGATTAAGCTACGCAAGTCGCCCCTACTTGTCATGACTGTCGTGCCGTCAGGATTTGATAAGGCTGATGATTATATCGTCGAGCAGATACAAGCCGGTGACTTGGCTATTACTAGCGACATTCCCTTAGCCAATGACATATTGGACAAAGGTGGTATGGTCTTGACGACACGTGGCGTGGTCTATGACAAAAACAATATCAAGCAAAAGCTCAATATGCGCGACTTTATGGACACCATGCGCGGTACTGGTGTCCTAGAATTGCAGGAAATGAGTGGTCAAAAGCCCTACGGCGATCGTGATAAAAAAGCCTTCGCCGACGGTCTCAATCGCTTGGTTCGTTAGTGCTTTTTATGGTTTTCTCTGACGCTTACCTATTCTGCTATCCATTGCATACTGGCATCTGAGCAGCGGTTGATTCCTTGCAAACTGTATACACTCTATAACCAAACACTATTCAATCGGCACGCTTTATAACGAAACGTGCTGCCTATTTTTGTTACTCTATATTCGGTTTTTAAGATAAATAAACTTACTGAATAATTCAAACAATAGAATTTAAATAAAAATAGGAATAATTATGAAAATTTTAGTCGTTGGTGCAAGTGGTCGAGTGGGCGGTGATTTGGTTAAACAGTTATTGGCTGATGATCATCAAGTTATTGGCACGACTCGTCAGAAAGAAAAACTATTTGATAATAACAGCTATACCCAGCTAGATTTAGACATTACAGTTAGTAAAGACTCTATTGAAAAACAACTAGATCAAGATATCGAGGCTGTTTATTTCGTTGCAGGATCTGGTGGTAAAAACGTCTTAGAAGTTGACTTGCACGGTGCGGTGAAAACGATGCAAGCGGCACAAGATAAAGGTATCAAACGTTATATTATGTTGAGCTCAGTCTTCTCATTGGAAACCGAAAAATGGGATGAAAACCCTGGTATAGCAAACCTAAAAGAATACTATATCTCTAAACACTACGCCGATCACTGGTTGGTGAATAACAGCTCGCTTGACTACACTATCGTACAGCCAGGCGCACTAAAAGAACGCGCTGGTACAGGCAAAATCACTGTTAATGATACCAGCTCTGGTGAGAATGCAATCGAAGATGTAGCGACAACGCTAGCAGCAGTGCTAACCGCAGATAACACCATAGGCAAAGTCTTTAATCTACACAATGGTGATATTGATATCAACGAAGCAGTCGCTACGGTATAAGTAGATTTAGTATTACCATAATTGGCTGTGTCCGCTAAATTTTAGAAGCAGCTAATACAAAAGGTCGTTATCGATTCGCCAATATTCAATTGGTAAATCGGTAACGACCTTTTAATTACATATTTAAATCACAGATAATCTAAAAGACGCACGTTCAATTATGCTTGTCCGCTAGGAAAAGGAATAACCTCTTCCAAGCTGCTTGCGCCTATCAAAACCATTAGCAACCTATCTATCCCAACTGCGATACCACTACATGGCATCAAGTCATCAGATGCAGCTAATAGATGCTCATCGATTGGCATTTGAGGTAGATTATGACGCGCGCGTAGCTGATTGTCTTGTTCAAAACGGTCTCGTAATGCTTGACTATCCGCTAGCTCATCATAAGCGTTGGCGATTTCAATGCCGTTGATATACAGCTCGAAACGCTTTGCTATTTTATTACCATCTTTGTCCACAGCCGTCTTCGCGAGTGCAGCGGTTGCAGGTGGATACTCTATAATCAATGTCGGCAAATCATGGCCTAGGTTTGGCTCTACGGCATGACTAAATAACAAATCTAACCAGCTCTGGCGACGATTTTCTTCGCTATCTTCAGCATTGTTAAAATCAAATCCTGTCAAACCCATATCTTCTGCCACGGCTTGTAATGCAGTTAAACTCGCTGTCAACGGATGTATGCCTACAAAATCCATAAAGGCATCGACATAGCGATAATGACTCATCACAATTGAGTGACCATAAAGCGCCTCTAACAACTCATTAAGCTCAGTTACCATCTCGTCTAAACTATAATCAGGTTGATACCATTCGAGCATCGTAAATTCAATATTATGACGTGCGCCTATTTCGTTATCACGAAATACAGGGCAAATCTGATAAATAGGCACTTGCCAGCTGGCTAATAAACGCTTCATCGCAAATTCAGGCGAGGTATGCAAGTAATAAGTGCGCGGACGGTCTTGATAGGTCACATGGGCTGCGACAGACTGTAAAAAAGTGTCTGTGTTGCCTGCTTGAGATAATAGCGGTGTCTGCACTTCTAGTACTTGTCGACTGGTAAAAAACTGCCGAATATTGCTGATGAATTGCGCGCGCTGTTGTGCCATCGCAAGTGTCATGGTTGGTGCGTAGCTAAGCTTGGAAATAATAGGCTTAGAAGTAATAGGCTGCGAAGAAGTATTTTTTGCTTGGCTCATTGTGCTCTACTGCGACTGATGAATAATTGGTTGCTCGGCATCTTGTTTCTTAAAACTGCCACTCACGGCGCAAGTGATAATCACGTCTCAGGCCATCAAAGTCAGCACCATTTACTTGCCTATCAACTGTTTTATTTCGCAACGAGGTATCATCTTGCATAATGTCATAAAACTTTGGCAGTCTGTCTGTATGTGACTTTAATTCAGACCATAAAAACATATTGAGCGGTAGCAGATTGGACATAGATTGCGCTGGAGGTATCGCTAGTTTTTCACACAATACATCATAAATGATTTGTGTGCCACGCAGCTTACCTTCTAGCGTATAGCCAGCGATATGCGGTGTAGCAATGGCAAGTTTAGATAGTAAGCTTGCTGCGATTTCTGGCTCATGCTCAAACACATCTAGCACCACTTGACGTTCAGTACGCTCAATATCTGCTTCAAGCTCACTTTCCTCAATGATAGGTCCTCGCGCGCTATTGATTAGCATCGTATCGGCAGGCATCATTGCCAGTGCAGCTGCGTTGATAAGGTGGCGTGTTGGATAGTCACTACCTTTAGGATTCATCGCATTCTTTTCATTGGTTAAAGGCACATGCAAACTAACTACGTCGCTTTGGCTAAGTACCTGTTCAAGGCTAGCATTGTTAGTTTTAGAGGTTGGCAACAAGGGATCATAACCTAACACCTGCCAACCCAAGTCATAGGCATACTGAGCAAGCGTACTACCAATATTTCCAAGACCAATGATACCTAATGTTAAGGGCCCTGACTGCTGCCAATACTGCGGGCGCAACGTTAAGATAGCTGTCAACACATACTGAGCCACAGAGTGCTTGCTACAACCAGCTGCATTAGCGAAAGTGATATTGCGAGACATTAGATAATCTTGATCTACATGGTCGGTCCCAATAGTCGCAGACCCAACAAACTGCACACTGTTATTATCAGCCAGTAAAGTCTTACCTACTTTCGTCACCGAGCGTATCAGCAGCACATTTGGCTGTACTTCGGCCAGTAGCGACGCATCAATATCTCGACCAGCGACAGTAATGATATCAACTGTATGCTCAGTCAGCTGACCAAGCGTAGAGTCATTAAAAAAATCATGCAGACTGGCGATATTGCTGTCCGCCAAAATAGTAATATTTTTAACCGTACTTGTTTTGTCGATCTTATTATCTGTCGGTTCTGCCATATTTTTATTTGTCATTACTCATCGTCTCTATCAATAATTTTTTACATCGTATTTGCAGTGACTTGTTACTCTGGTTCATGCATAGGATCTATAGCACGAGGGTCAGAAAGCATCACCTCTTGCTGAGCGAATATTTCATTTTTGTGCTGGGATATCCACTCGCGCCATACCGCAAGCCCGATAGCCAGTACGACAGGCCCTATAAATAAACCAACAAAGCCAAATGCTGTAAGACCACCCAGTACACCAATAAAAATAATGATAAAAGGGATTTTGGTCGCGCCGCTAATGACAATAGGACGAATCAAATTATCCACCCAGCTAATTACTAATACACCCCATAGTGCCAAGCCAATGCCTTCTGCAGTATGTCCTTGACTCAATAGCCAAATCGATACACCGCCCCAAACAAATGGCGTGCCAAAAGGAATCAAAGCGATAATAAAAGTAACGATGGTTAATAAGATAGGGCTTGGTGCACCAGAGAAGTAATATCCGATACCTGCTAATGTCGCCTGTGCCAACGCCGTCAAGCCAATACCATATACCACGGCACGTGTGGTTGTACCTACAGAATCAATATAGCCATCAATACGATTACCAATAATATTGCGAAGCGCTTGGCGAATTTGGCGAATCAAACTGGTGCCATCTCGATAAAAGAAGAATAGCGTCATTAACGCCATACCTAGTTTAGCCAAGCTACTGAACACCACATCAAATGCTACTTTGCCATAATATAAATGCGACTGAACCCAGATTCGAAAAGCTTCTAATGTTCCTTCTGGATTCTTATTGATACGCCACAGTACGTCTTTGACTTGTTGGCCGATAATAGGTAAATCTTTAATAGAGTCAGGTACATCTAAGTAACCTACCTTGATACGGTAAATTAGATTACTAATTAAACTCAAAGCTTCTTGCTGTAAGATAAATACACCGATGACCAGTGGCACACCAATTATCAATGAGATGCTCACCGTCATAATAGCGGCACTAAAGTCTGGGCTCAGCTTCACCTTTTCATGGAAAAAATTATAGATAGGAAAAGTCACATAAGCCAAAATCGCTGCCCACAGCGCTGGTACAATAAAAAACTGCACCACTTGAAAACACAATACGAACAGCACTACTAGCAACGTAATTGCCAATAAGCGCTGAATAATAAATTCTTTTGTCCAGTTTTCAATCATAGCGTATAAACCAAAAGCGGACAGCAAACGATAAAGTTGCTGGCGAGTTTATAAATGTGTGATGAATATTAGCTTTTAGACATTGTCTGTCAGCCATATCCATTAGCGAGAGTTGCGAGTCATACAAAAAAGCATTGCGTCGGATTTACGAAGTCGTATGACGATTAAATAACATGGCAATTAAACCGTATGACAGTTAATTGGTATGACTGTGCCCAGCTCCATACCGCGAATTCATAGCCATTTATTACTGTAAATAGAATAATAAAAGTGCAGTTAGCACGCCTTATTATGCAATAAAGCATGTAAATTATATAACGCGTTGTTGTAACCTTTACTTACAACTTTGTCTATGCAAGCTTACTAGATGGCGACGATAATAACTAGCGCATAATGCATGAATTTAGTGTGTAAAAATCATGTATTGCAAACTGCTTTTATGTTCAGCTTTTAAACTGCTATCTTATAAGGGAATCCACTGGTGCGTTCTATTTGTCGCGACAATTGATGTTATACTAAAGCGATTATTTTAAGCTTTTCAGTGTAGTTAAGTTTATTTGCACAGATTTATTTACATCTTTGTACAGACATCGAACCCTCTAAGCCAGATTTCAATACTCACTTATATCGTCTTCTTTTAGAGTGTCGCTATCACTTAGAGTGAGTTACTTGAATAAAATAATAAGTCTTTTATAAAGGCTTATATGAGACTTAGACTCAGCATATCAGCTCAATATTTGAGCTTTATATGTAAGGGCGCAATTTTGAGTTAATTTCGGATTTTATTTGAAATCAATACAGACACACCAAATTTTAATAATATATCGATAGGAACAATAACAATGTCAAAAGACACTGATAACCCCAACTCTAACACCTCAGACAAAGCTGGTAATACCAACAAACCACAAGATACTGTCAATTTTGCCCTAGCCCAAACGCATTTTTTAGTCGGTGATATCGCAACCAACGTTGAAAAAATGCGTACCCTAGCATTACAAGCACGCGAACAAGGTGCTGACGTTATCGTATTCCCAGAGTTGGCTCTTTTAGGCTACCCTCCACAAGACTTGTTGCTACGTCCAAGCTTGTCAGGCCGTGTTAAAAGCGCTTTATCTACTTTAAGTGATATCGATGATATCGTCATGATTGTCGGCTATCCGCATGTCGATCATCACGGTACTTTTAACTCTGCTGCCATCCTGCATAATGGTCATCAAAAAGGTTTTTACCATAAGCAGATTTTGCCAAATTATGGCGTGTTTGATGAGCGTCGCTACTTTGATAAAGGTCGTAACCAAGTTTTATTTGATTATAAAGGCATTACTATTGGTCTGCTTATCTGTGAAGACTTGTGGGAAAAAGGTCCTATCTCTGAGCTTCAAAAACAAGGTGCTGATTTAATCGTAAGCTTAAACGCATCACCTTTTGAGATTGAAAAGCAGGACAATCGTAAAACTATGCTGGCCAAGCGTAGCCGTGAAAACAAGCTACCAATCGTCTATGTCAACGCTGTCGGCGGGCAAGACGATCTAGTTTTTGATGGTGGCTCTATGGTGGTACAAGCTGACGGTAGCATTGCCCATGAAGCGCCGCGCTTTATGAACCAATTGCTATTTGCCACGTTAGATGTAAAAACGGCTAAATTTAACGATCAGACCAAAGCCCCTCTAACCTTGAGCCGTGAATCTGAAATGTATCAGGCGCTAGTCGTCGGTCTACGCGACTATGTCAATCACTCAGGGTTTTCTGGCATTATTGTTGGGTTGTCAGGTGGTATTGACTCAGCATTGACGCTCTGTATCGCTGTTGACGCGTTAGGCGCTGATAAGGTATATGCGGTCATGATGCCATACGAGTATACCTCTCAAATCAGTCTAGAAGATGCTCAAGCACAGGCACGTCGCTTAAATGTTTCTTACACCGTCTGCCCTATTTTTGACGCTGTCGAAGGCATCCGTCATACGCTAGCACCATTATTCAATAAGTCGCCAGCGGACACGACCGAAGAAAACATCCAAGCGCGCGCTCGTGGTGTTATTTTGATGGCATTGTCTAATAAATTCGGTCATTTAGTTATTACGACTGGTAACAAGTCAGAATTGGCAGTTGGTTATTCAACGCTATATGGCGACATGGCTGGCGGCTTTGACGTATTAAAAGACGTATATAAGTCTCAAGTTTATAAATTGGCAAGCTATCGTAACCGTTTAGAAGACACCCCTGTTATTCCTGAACGTGTTATTACTCGTCCGCCATCGGCTGAATTACGTCCAGATCAAAAAGATCAAGACAGCTTGCCTGATTATGATGTGTTAGATGGTATCTTGACGTCATATATCGATGAAGATATGGGCTATCAGGAGATTATTGATAAAGGCTTTGATGCTGAGATGGTTGCCAAAGTCATTAGAATGGTAGACAACACCGAATACAAACGCTTGCAATCCCCTATCGGCACAAAGATTAGCCACAAAGCTTTTGGACGTGAACGCCGTTACCCATTGGTTAATAAGTGGTCAATCAAAGGTTAATTACTACACACCTCTCGATTTCTACTAGTTATAACTTGAGAGGTACTAGTTAGCCAGTTTTAAAAGATATCGAATTTTTTACTATTAGCTGGGTGCTTGCCCAGCTTTTTTGGTTTTTATCTACCAAAAAATCTTATACCTAACCCTATTTCTTTCCACACAGCTTCAATAATTATTTTGCCTTAATTATCTTTATTTCTTTTTCGAGTACGTCATGAGTTTGCTAACCGCTAGTGTTTTTCTTCTTTTATTGCTTGCCTTAAGTGCCTTTGTTTCTGCTGCTGAGATTGCCATCGCCGCAGGACGTAAAATCAAGCTCCAAATTATGGCAAAAGAAGGCGATGTTCGCGCACTTGATATTCTTAATATGCAAGACCATCCTGGTAGCTTTATCACTGTCGTACAAATAGTGCTAAACGCGGTCGCTATCTCAGCTGGTGCCGTGGGTGAGTCAGCCATCAGTCCTTATCTCAAGCAATTATTTAATAATGAAACGGTAGCATCGGTTATATCGTTTGTACTGATCACAAGTTTGTTTTCACTACTCGCTGATCTCATGCCTAGGCGTTTGGCCATGTCAAATACTGAGACGATAGCGGTACGACTCGTACGCCCAATGATACTGTTAATATTTATATTAAAGCCCATTATATGGGTGTTCGATGGAGCCGCGAATATCCTGTTTAAACTTTTTGGCATTTCAACCATACGCCAAGATGATATGACACCAGAAGATATTTATGCAGTGATGGATGCTGGTGCCGAAGCAGGTGTACTGAAGAAGCAAGAGCATCACTTGATCGAAAATATATTTGATATGCAGGAGCGTACCGTCACCTCAGTGATGAACCCTCGCGAAAATATCGTTTATTTTGATACGGAAACAAGTACCGAAGAAGTCGTAAATATCATGATTGAGCAGCCACACAATAAATTTTTGGTCTGCCATGACGATGATTTAGAGCATATCGTCGGTTATGTGGAGTCTCGTAGCTTTCTAGCTTTGGTTTTGAACCAACAAGAAGTTAGCTTAACGAACAAAGCTCTATTGAAACCAGCACTTTTCATTCCTGATACGTTGTCTTTGTTTGAAGTGTTAGAGATGTTCAAGTCTACTGGTGCTGACTTTGCGGTTATCGTGAACGAATATGCACTAGTGGTTGGCGTTATCACGCTGAAAGACGTAATGAGTATTGTAATGGGTGAGCTGGTAACGTTAGAGGAACAACCTATTGTCCAGCGCACTGACAACTCGTGGCTAATCGATGGCATGACGCCTATTGAAGATGTGATTCGTGCATTAGATATTGTCGACTTACCACGCAGTCAAAATTACGAAACTATCAGTGGATTTATGATGTATATGCTCCGAAAAATCCCTAAAAAAACCGACACAATTGAGTATGCCAATTATCGGTTTGAAATTATTGCGACTGACAATCTTAAAATTACGCAGATGTTAGTAACCCAATTAGAAGATATCTTTTAATTTACAGGCCAGTTAAATTATTCTTAACTAGCCTATTCGCAACATATCAAGCACGCTGACCAAAGATAGCAGTACCGACACGTACCATCGTGGTGCCGTTTTCTATCGCCTCTGTCATATCACCACTCATGCCCATACTAAGCGTATCCCAATGTTCTAACTCTGGATAGTCTGCTTTGACTTCATCAAACAATTGCTTAGTACGTGCAAAAGCATCTGTATTGGCTTTAGCGGGGATGATCATCAGACCCCGTAACTGTAAACGCTCATACTCTTTGATTGTCTTTATCAGCTCTGGCAGCTGAGATGGCAGACATCCAGACTTACTGTCTTCATTATCAATATTAAGTTGAATCAACACATTTAATGGTGGTAGCTCATTTGGTCTTTGGTCATTTAATCGTTTGGCAATGATATCTCGCTCAACCGTTTGTACCCAATCGAAGTGCTCAGCAATATCACGTGTCTTATTACGTTGAATACTACCGATATAGTGCCAAACAATATTTTCGCCTACAGGTTGCGTTTTGAGTGTAGTAATTTTTTCAATGGCTTCTTGTAGATAGTTTTCACCAAAATCACGCTGTCCTTGCTTTGCTAAAGTTGCAATCATATCGGCAGGTTTTTTTTTCGAAACAGCCAATAACATAACATCATCAGCCTGTCTGTCAGCATGAACACATGCTTGCTTCATTTGCTTACTAACTTGTTGCCAGTTGTTGATAAGCGTCATTTGGTCAATATTGTTGTTTATTTCATTCATACTCAACCCTTATTACTTGGTTTATTTTCCTGCAATTTTTATTATAAAAAGAACGCAATCGTCCAATTCTCTAAAATGAATCAGGGATAACTCTTGTAAGAGTTATTTTAAAACGATACAGTTCTGACTTTTCTCAATTTAGTAGATAGTTAAATACTCACAGTCTTGTTATGATATTGTTACATACTTTAACGTATGCTGCTAAATATACTAGCGATGGCAAAGATCTGTACGGGCCAGCCCTTCATCGCTATTTGTGAAATTATCGATAGATAGTTTATCACGTACTTTTATAGTGTTTTGTCTGACCTAGACTAAGCGATAGGAATATCAAATTATGGCTGCAAAAAACAACCTCAATATCGAAGACTTGCTACGCTTTACGGTTAAACACAAGGCATCAGATTTACATATTTCAGCGGGCATGCCAGCAATGATACGTGTCGATGGTGAAATGACGCGTATCAATATGCCAGAGATGACTCATCAAGTCGTGCATCAGCTTATTTATGACATTATGAATGACAAGCAGCGTGCCGACTTTGAAGAGTTTTTTGAAACAGATTTTTCTTTTGAGATTCCTAATTTAGCACGTTTTCGTGTCAATGCTTTTAATCAAAACCGCGGTGCAGGTGCTGTATTTCGTACCATTCCTTCCAAAGTATTAACGATGGAAGATTTAGGTATGGGCGATGTATTCCGACGTATCTCAGACCTTAAACGTGGGGTGGTGTTGGTGACAGGTCCAACAGGTTCAGGTAAATCGACAACACTTGCGGCGATGATTGACTACATTAACGAAAGCCGTAAAGAACATATTCTAACTATCGAAGACCCGATTGAATTTGTCCATCAATCAAAGAAAAGTCTGATCAACCAGCGTGAAGTCCACCGTGATACTTTAGGTTTCGAGCCAGCATTACGCTCTGCCCTACGTGAAGATCCCGATGTTATCTTGGTTGGCGAGCTACGTGACCTTGAAACCATTCGCTTGGCTCTAACAGCGGCAGAAACTGGACATTTAGTATTCGGCACCTTGCATACCAGCTCAGCCGCTAAGACGATTGACCGTGTCATTGATGTATTCCCAGCTGCTGAAAAAGACATGATTCGCGCGATGCTATCAGAATCGTTACAAGCCGTTATTTCACAGACTCTGTTACGTCGTCAAGCAGGTGGCCGTGTGGCTGCTCATGAAATCATGATAGGTACACCTGCCATCCGTAATTTGATACGTGAGAACAAAATCGCTCAAATGTACTCTGCTATTCAAACGGGTGCTGGTGATGGCATGATTACCCTTGATCAAACGTTAAAGAACTTGGTAGGCAAAGGAACTATTAGCAAAGATGTTGCGCGTCCTTATGCAAAACAGCCTGAAGCGTTTCTATAGTACATATAGACCATCAGAAATGAATAATTGGTGATATCCACTATTATCTAGTAGCAATCTACTGGCGAACTTTACAGCATGATTTTAAATATTTACTTAATTGATTTACCTCTAGTGCAGGTGCGATATGGACATTGATAAACTATTACAGTTAATGATCAGCAAAAATGGCTCTGACCTTTTCATTACGGCTGACGTAGCACCTTCCATGAAAGTGAATGGAAAAATTTTACCGGTCGGTAGAACCCCTTTAAGTGCTGAGCAAACCATAAGACTGGTCAAAGGTGTAATGACGCCAAGTCAGCAAAAGGAGTTTGAAGATACTAATGAGTGTCAGTTTGCTATCTCTGATGAAGCGCAGCAAGCTCGTTTTCGGGTCAGTGCATTTGTACAACGTGATATGGCAGGAATGATTTTACGGAAAATTGAAAATAATATTCCAACGGTCGAAGAGTTACGTTTACCGCCAACGCTAAAAGAATTAGCCATGAAAAAACGCGGTATTATTCTATTAGTTGGTGCAACGGGTACGGGTAAATCCACTACCCTTGCAGCAATGATAGGACATCGTAATCAAAACTCTCATGGTCATATCATTACGATAGAAGATCCTATTGAGTTTGTGCACAAACATCGTGGCTGTATTATTACACAGCGTGAAGTTGGTATCGATACCCATTCATTTGAAGCAGGCCTAAAAAACACGCTACGCCAAGCACCCGATGTCATCCTAATCGGCGAGATTCGTAACCGTGAGGTGATGAGCTATGCTATTCAGTACGCAGAAACAGGCCATCTAGTGTTTGCAACATTGCATGCAAACAACGCGAACCAAGCAATCGATCGTATCATTCACTTCTTCGAAACCAATCGCCATAATCAGTTGTTTATGGATTTGTCGTTAAACTTGCAAGCCATTATCGCGCAGCAGCTTATTCCTACACCTGACGGTAAAGGAAGACGTGCTGCTATCGAGATCTTGCTAAACTCGCAGCTGATCAGTGACTATATCCGTAAAGGGGAAGTCCATGAAATTAAAGATGTGATGACACGCTCACGAGACAGCGGTATGCAAACCTTTGATCAAGCACTTTTTGATTTGTACGAGCAAGGAGAGATAACATATAAAGAAGCAATTCTACATGCTGACTCTCCTAACGATCTACGCCTCAAAATTAAACTTAGTAGCAAAAATGGTAATACTAATCTAGATGAAGGTGCCGATAGTTTATCGTTAGATGTTAGCTAGTATTCTTCAGCTTCCTATACAGAGTAAACATATAAAAAGAAACCCTCGTTATAAATAACGAGGGTTTCTTTTTATTGGTCGACACAGCATTGTCAGTGGTTCGCTATAACATTATTAGCAGAAATAAGCATTTCTTTTTATACACTAGATAGTTATTTCGCACTGTCTCTACAAGCTTGATCCGCACAAATACCATATAGCACAAGAGAGTGCCCAGATAGTTTGAAGCCATGTTTTTCTGCTACTTTCAGCTGTTCTTCTTCGATGACTTCATTATGAAACTCTATAATCTTGCCACATACATCACAAACTAGATGGTCATGATGCTCTTCTTGTGTAATTTCAAACACAGATAAATTGTTTTCAAAATTATGACGCTCAACGATACCCGCTTGCTCAAACTGTGTCAGTACACGATAGACAGTGGCAAGACCTACGTCTTCACCTTGGTCAATAAGTGCTTTATACACTTCTTCTGCGCTCATGTGATGCAGCTCTGCGCGCTCTAATAGTTCTAAAATTTTGATACGAGGCAACGTGACTTTGAGTCCTGCTCTACGTAAATCTTGATTGGTAAAAGAAGCCATAATATCCCTCTTGACTGTGGAAGCCTTAGCAAATAAAAAATATGTGATAAATAATCAAAGAAGATTATTTTCGTAAAATGTAGAGTAAATGATTAATAACAAACTGACTGAGCTTACGCAGACATCACTCTTATTATTTTATAATTATCGAGATGCAAGCCCATGAATTTAAAATATAATTAATATCACTCTTCAGATTGTGTTTGGTAAATAATGTCGTAAGTGGTAGGCAATTGCAAGTAAATGACGTATCATTTGTCCAAGATTGTCGGTCAGACTGGTACGACCTGATGCTGGCCACACCTAATTCATTTCTTATGAGTCATCTTACCATGATAAAGACATTAAATTTCCGTCCGTTAAGCCACACAAGCGCATTACGTAAGATCGTTTTCACCAGTATGCTTGGCGCTACTGTTGCTATGTCTGGCTGCTCATTATTGAGTGTTTATAAGATTGATTTGCCACAAGGCACAGCGATTACTCAAAACCAAGCCCAGAAGCTAAAAGTAGGTATGAATCAAAACCAAGTTCTTTATGCGCTTGGTAGCCCTGCAATTCGAGATACGCTTGAGCCTAAACGCTGGGATTACATCTATGACTATAAAGCAGGTACTGAAGGTAGTCGTAAAGGTATCGCAGATGTCAAAAACGCTAGCCAGCATTTAGTGATTTATTTTGATGATAATGGTTTGGTCACGCGCATCGAAGGTATTGAGAGTCTACCAGCATCATAGTCAGTAAACTCTATCGGTATAGATAGCTAATGGTTTAGCTGCGAGATTTATTTTTGCGCTGAGACATAGGATCAGCGCTTAAGCTACGATACACCTCGATACGGTCAAAAGGCTGTAACAAATAGCTTAATGGCTGTTTTTGTGCGTAAATCCCCACATGCCAACGTTTTGCAGTTGGCGTGGTAATATCTATGACTTGCTCACACCACTCTGCCAGTTCTGCAAACTTCTCAAGCCATCCCGCTTGTATCAATGCTTCATACAAACTAACACCTTGTTTAACCTGCAAAGCTAAGTAATGCTGGCGCTGCTCATCTTCAGCATACGCCAGATATACCGTCATTAACTTAGCTTGAGTAGCCTGTGGCACACTGCTGTCACGACCACTAACTGTTAGCTCAACCACTGCATCACCCAACCTATCAATGCTAATAGCAATGCTAATGGTACGACTAAACGTATCGCAACTCGCCACAAGTTATAAACGGCTTCATTGCTGAAATTTAGTGACTTACGCAAATGGCTGATTTTCATTTGCCAACCCGTAAATACTGATAACACTAGTACAGCGATGCTACTAATAATGACCAAGATACCTACTAACCATGCTGTCGGAATCGCAACTACTAATAATAACGCCACAGCAAAAGTGATTATCAAACTAACTAATAGTCCAAACCTATGCGTTAACTGTTGAATACTATAATGTAGCAAGTAGCTAGCCACAAATAACACCCCACCCCAATATAGTAACTGTCCAATTGGTGGCAATGACAGACCACTAGTAAATAAAGCCACTACTCCTATCAGCAGTTGCAATACCCAAATCGGTAACACTAGCTTGGTTGCATGGTACTCACGAGTAACAGCTCTGTTTTTTGCTTGCTGATTGCTTGATTCTACAGCTGTGACTGTCTGCTTACTCACCAAGTTCTGACCGAACCAGTATAGTCCTGTACCCGCACCGACACTCACTAACGCTAACGCAACTGCACGTGCCCATTCTGTCAAACTGACATCAGTCATGGCAAAACCAGTATTTGGCTCACCGTTTGCGAGACCTAATAGCAGCCCTATCACCATCAATCCTAAACCAATAGGTAGAGGCGCACCACCTAGCAAGCTTAAAAGCACCGCAATGACCATCAGGCCTGCAGCAACCGCGAAGCTAGGTACATCAGGTACGCTATTTAGCTCAGTTAATGCAGACAATATACCCGTACTTGCGCCAGATATGACCAACGCTGCGATCACAATAGAGACTAACGCTGCCGACCAACCAAAGCTGCGCCATATCGGACTGACATCTGCCTCACGAGTAAGCTTTTGCATGCCTGCTAGAGGCCCTTCGACACTACGATAGGCCAATGCGATCTCAGCATAAACAACAGGTAGCGCCACCAATACCATGGCTAATAGCCATAGCAACCAAAAATCAATCTCACCAGTTGACGCAGGTGCAAACCAACGAAATAGCAATAGTGGTAGTATCGCCGCAATAAAATAGGAAGCATAACGGATCATCATAATTTCAATCCAAACGATCTAATACCATTCACAAAAAATAGATCAGCAAACCAAACAAGTGCTAGTACTACGCATAGTAGATTGAACATATTTGACACGGCTGATCGTGTTTTGAGGTTGGTATAAAGTGAATAACGATAATTTGTAATTATACAGAGCAACGACTGGCTTCTGTAAATGAATTCATCTAAATAATGTCTTAATATAAGGGACAAACAGTTATAAAAAAACCCCGAAATCGGGGTTTAGTCATTCAGATATAATCAATATGCGATTCAGTACTCAGTGGCTTTACTTAATGATCTTCTGTGCAAAGCAAAGTATCAGGTCTTGAATCAGTACGACTCAATTAGTGAATAGCGCTTACATAGTCTGACAGGATACGAATGTCACGATCTGACAGTTTTGATGCAACCGTTTGCATCATACCCATCTCGCCCTCTTTAGCTGCGTCATTAACTCGTTTTTGATCATCGCTATCGATATCATCAACACGTCCAGCGGCACGGAATAGTTTTAGCTGAGTTGAAATATACTCAGCATGCTGACCGCCTAACTTTGGAAATGCAGCCCAAGTGTTACCTGCAGCATCTGGACCATGACAGCCTGCACAGCCAATAACGCCGCGCGACTTATCACCGCCCAAGAATAGCTTAGTCGCTTCTTGGTTGGTTACAGGATTACCATAGCCAACACCCCAAGGCGCTTGAGTAGCATAATAACCTGCTACGTCAGCTAGGTCTTGCTGAGATAGGTTAGCAACTTGTGACTGCATAATACCGTTTTTGCGATAACCTGCTTTAAAGTTGACTAGCTGTTTATACAGGTACTTCACATTTTGGCCGCCAAGGTTTGGCTGTGCAGGAACAACACTAACGCCATTAAGACCATGACAAGCAGCACAAACGGTTTCTGCAATTTTTTGACCTGCATTGACGTCATATTCAGGAACAATAATAGCAGCTTGTACGCTGAAACTTGCAACGCATAAGCTGGCAGCAGCGATTAACTTTTTCATTGATACAAATCCTACTAGCTCGGCGTAAGCATTATTTAGAGTGATTGCACGGGTAAGATACCTGATATAGCCGCCTCTTTAATTATGAGAGTAGCATATATTTTAAGGTCTTGGACACAAGCAGTCTGAAAGTACTTACTAACATCAGGGTTTATTTTCGATTATTATAGCAAGACTTTGTATCATTTGCCTACTTAATCATAGTATCCATCAGTTTTCTGGCAACACAATACACAATATGACGCAAAAATAAAAAGCGCAGATAGGTTGTTAACCCAGCGCTTTACTTTATATTTTTATAAGCTAATTATTTGCTCATATACTCGATAAGTTGGCGATAGTCGTCATCACTACAATTGTCGCAAAGTCCACCTGCTGGCATTTGCGGCATACCACCTTTGACAGACTTGATGAGCATCGGCATGCTTTTTTGTTCAATCAGCTGTTGCCATTTGGCACTATCACCTTTTTTTATGGCATTTAGCGCTCCACTATCGTGACAGACTGCACATGAGTTATCATAGGTAGTGGCGATATCCGCCGCACCTGCGCTGCTAATCATAATGCCACTGAGTAATAATGCAGCACTGCTAGCCGTTATAGCGCGATAACTCGTGCTAAGAAGTTTATTGATTGAAAACATAGAGCACCTCCTCGTGATATTTCACGTGTCTCATCAATCGTTCTGTTAAACGTCTTTCATTGAACATTGTAACAATATATGTCATGTAAACATAGAGAATTTGGATATGGCCTCATTAAAGCTGAGAACTTGTCTTAATGACTGACCAACTTTAATGTTATCCTACTATTTATATGATGCTAATCGCAGTTATTTCAATAAGTAAGACACGGAATAGTATAGAATAGCCAGTAATATTAAATAGCTACTTTTATGACTTGCACATAACTGTATCAATGAAAAACAGCCTTTTGCTTTATTTTACCTATTGCTTTACTAATTACTTGATCACACCGATGACTTGAATCATCAGCTGACTAAAATTTTATAATCGCATCCAATTTTTTAAGATTAATGAGCCATTTATGAGTACCCCGTTTAACGATGTCGCCGCTGAACATGCCTTGTTCAATACCAAATCTCGTCAGAAAATTCAGCAAACTGAGTTTATGATGTCAGCACCTACTTTTCGTCTCTGTCCACCTGACATGGGATTGGAAGTCGCTTTTGCAGGGCGCTCAAACGCCGGCAAATCATCAGCCATCAACGCCTTAACCAATCAGCGTCAATTGGCTCGCTCGTCTAAAACACCTGGACGCACGCAGATGATTAACTTTTTTAGTATCGGTGATACTGACAGACGTTTGGTCGATTTGCCTGGTTACGGCTATGCAGCTGTCCCGCTAGAGATGAAAAAAGAATGGCAAGTTGAGCTAGAAGAATACTTGGTATCACGCTCAAGCCTTGCAGGTCTGGTACTGATGACAGATATTCGTCATCCGCTTAAGTTTTTTGATGAGCAGATGCTACACTGGGCAAAAGATGGTGAGCTACCAGTACATATCCTACTGACCAAAGCAGATAAGCTAAAATACGGTGCTTCCAAAAACGCCCTACTTGAGACTCGTAAACGTCTGAAAAAACTGGGCTTAAATTGTACCATTCAGTTATTTTCGGCCCTCAAAAAAGAAGGTCTCGAGGAGTTGGCTGGGATAATGGGCCGCTGGTATGAGTATAAACTTGATGCAGACAAAATCGTTGAGTCATCTTTTGCGTTGCTAGAAGGCGCTGAGTTAGAAGAGGCTATTGAGAAAGAGAGCGGCGAAAAAGAGAGCAAATAATTACTAAACTCTCTAATCAAAAGGGTTTATCGCTATTACGATAAACCCTTTTTTGTTGTCTGTTTTTTTAACCCATTATTATCGGTATGCTAATAAAACAATGAGGATCATAAAAATAGCGCTACCTGCATAACAAGTCAACTAGCGCTTGCGGAGTCTCAACATGAATGGTTGGATTTTGCGCAGCAAGCTCTGCACTTGTTGCCGTACCATAGTCTACCGCTATACTAGTCATACCTAATGCTGTTGCCATCTGAATATCATAGATACTGTCGCCAATAAACACGGCGTCAGCAATCTGCTGCTGCGTATAGTCCAAGATATCAGTCAACATCTGAGGATCAGGTTTTGATCCTGACTCATCAGCACAACGCGTAATCGCAAAATAATCATGGCTATCTGAAGCATCTAATACACGATCCAACCCTTTTCTTTTTTTACCAGTTGCTACGGCGAGCGTTTTACCCTGCTGTTGCAAAGTTTGTAACATACGCTCTATCGGTTCAAAAAGTGGCGTGCTATGACTATTGGCAATATAGTGCTCTGCATAGGTTTGCTGAATGGCAATCAACTGCACATCGTTTGCCTGAGGATATAAAATCTTAATTCCGTTCATTAAGCTCAGACCAATGATATCTTTTACGGCTTTATCAGTCGTCTCAAACCCGTGTGCCTCCCCAGCCACATGCATAGATTCAACGATTAAACCAATTGAATCCATTAGCGTGCCGTCCCAATCAAAAATAATCAATGTCTTATCTGACAAACGATGTTCTGTTGATGGTTGAGCCTCTATAATGCGCTCTGAAGTTGTCGTTGGTTTAATCATGAATTTACCTTAATGAATAATAAATAGCAGATACTAAAATGAATAATAAATAGCAGATACTAAAACGTCACGGCGGCTTATTCGTAAAAATAAGAGTTCGTGACGTTTAGGAGTGTATAAAATAGTTTGGCTTGAGAGCTTATTTTTAACAGCTACTCAGGTAACTTCGTTGTTTCTGGTAGCCAATCTGCCATGTCGTCTGGTAATGGTGCAGTAATAGTCTCGTAGCCTGGAATATCTAAGCGCCATGCGTGTAGACATAGACGATGGACGCCTGATTTATCATGAACGTTATATTTATCATCACCTAGGATGGCATGACCAATATGTGCCAAATGCACACGGATTTGATGAGTACGACCCGTTAATGGCTTGGCTTCAATTAAGCTTACTGGCTGACCATTAATCGTAAAACGATCATGGATTACAATATCAGTTTGGCTTTCTTTTGCTTGTTCGTCTTGGACGTCGACTTTGACTCGGCGCTCACCGCTAGCAAGCGTATAACGTAGCAATGGCGCATTGATACGTTGCTCATTAAGCGCTGGTTGCCCTTTGGCAAGACATAGATAGTGCTTTTGAATGGTCTTATCTACCAAATATTGCTGCAACACTTTAAGCGTTGAGCGTTTTTTGGAAATCATCAGCAGACCTGATGTATCTTTATCGATACGATGAATCAGCTCTAGGTATTTTTTACCTGTCACTTCACGCATTGCTTCGATAACCCCAAAGTCTAAACCACTGCCACCATGTACAGCGATGCCAGACGGCTTATTTAACACTAGCAAACCGTCATCTTCATAGACCACACGAGCCAGTAAGCTCTTAGCAAACTCGGTACTAATAATTGGTTTTTCGCGCGTTGCTAGCTCTACAGGGGCAATACGTACCACGTCTTCACGCTGCACTCTATCGTGTGCCTTGCAGCGCTTATTATTGACGCGTATTTCATCTGAGCGAATCATTTTGTAGATATGTGATTTTGGCAAACCTTTTAAGCGATTTAACAAAAAATTATCCAAACGCTGATCGTGTTGATGGCGCGTTACTTCAAGGTAGTTCACCTTACCGAAGTTGCTAATCTCATCATCGGCGCTTTGCGGGCGTGTTTTGCTATTGAAAATAGCAGGGGCTTCATGGGTAGGAGCGTCGTCAGTCATTTTTGAGTTTGTCATTTTTAGTTAGGTATTTACACAAAGATTTGCTATAGTTTAGCATGTTGAGCGACAATTAAGCAGATGCGACAGCAATAATCATTGTTGTTACAAATAGTTGACCACCGTTTTACTACTACTTGCTAGCAAAGAGGTTAACACTATCTATTCTGCTGACATGATACGTTTCATCTGATTTTAGGGCACATTATTTACTTAGAGGTACTACTTACCAAATATAGCCCTGTAAATTAAAAATACTGTACTGAATGTTATTCGGTACCATAAAATAAATAATGACACTAAATACCATCGTGTTAATAACTCTGACAATAAATCAGCTCATTAACCGATTACAACACCACATTGACTCACAAATTGCATGACAACGACCGTACTCGATAACCAATCATTATTTAATGACTATTTATCTGATGGTTCTTTATGCCAGTATAGTTGAGCAAGTATGGGTAGTTTAGCGTTAGAATCGAAAAGTAACTCGATAGCTGCCTAAGTATCGGTGGTCAAACAGATGACGATAACAATGTAAATACGATGCCACGCTGATAAGCTGGTCCATTACTCTGTTTGCCAAGTACGCCCCGCTGATAACAAAAGCTGCGACACCTAACCTTGAGATACCTAAGATATTATTGACGTTATACAAAGAACGATAAACAAAGAGTAACCAATTGCTTCGCCTGAATAAACAACCGCTGAATGACGCCACTATATAGTAGCAATCATGACCGCGATATTATTGTTAGACTTTGATGGATGAATGGCAACAGCACCATGCCTTTTTAATATCAGTATTTTTTAGAACTGTAAATGACCCTCGCTCACGCCTACAACGTGCGCTGAAATCACTACCAATAGAACGTACTGAGAACAAGAGCGCTTTGACTTGCTGACCCAATCATATATGTACCAAGTTTACTGATGATAAGATATACGTACCATAGCCTTACGCCCTATATTACTGATATTAACGTGAGCACTGCTCATTACTTCAGGTAAAAAAGAAGCCATTGAAAAAGCCCCTGTGCTTTATGAAACCCACGATTTACGTTCTATCGTTAATAAACATCTACACATGCTAATCACAATATTAGCCACACTTGCCACTATGTCTTAAAGACTGTCTTATTGTTGTCATGCGTACTCATAGGATACAAATATGAAACGCATTTTAATCAACGCAACTCAAAACGAAGAGATTCGTGTCGCCTTATGTAAAGGCAATCATTTGTACGATTTCGACCTAGAAAACCGTACTCGCGAGCAAAAAAAATCTAACATCTATAAAGGTCATGTGACTCGTGTCGAGCCATCGCTTGAAGCTGTGTTCGTAGAATATGGCTCACAGCGCCAAGGTTTCTTGCCAATTCGTGAAATCTCTGCCGAATACCTAAGCGGCAATCCACGTGATGAGAACATCAAAAAACTGATCAAAGAAGGCGACGAGCTAATTGTTCAAGTTGAAAAGGAGGAGCGTGGCAACAAAGGTGCTGCCCTATCAACGTATGTATCGTTAGCTGGTCGCTATCTAGTATTGATGCCAAACAATCCTCGCGGCGGTGGTATCTCACGTCAAATCTCAGGCAAGCTACGTGAAGACATGAAACGTATGCTGGGCAATCTGGATCTGCCAAAAGGCATGAGTGTCATCATTCGTACTGCTGGTATTGGCAAAACCCAAGAAGACTTGCAGCACGACTTGAACCATTTGCTTAATATCTGGCAAGCTATCCAAGAACAAAACCAAAAATACCCATCACCGCGCTTGGTTCACCAAGAAGCTGGCGTTGTCACACGTGCGGTTCGTGATTATCTGCGTGATGATATCGCTGAGATTTGGATTGATAACGAAAATGCTTATATAGAAGCGGCTGGCTTTATTGATGCAGTAATGCCAAAACAAGCTGAAAAGCTACGCAAATATACTGATTATGAGCCGATGTTTTCGCGTTTTAATATCGAAAAACAAATCGAAACCGCTTATCAGCGCGAAGTTCGTCTGCCATCAGGTGGCTCGATCGTTATTGACCAAACGGAAGCGTTGGTTTCTATCGATATCAACTCAGCTAAGTCAACTAAAGGTTCAGATGTTGCTGAGACCGCTTACCATACCAACTTAGAAGCAGCCGATGAGATTGCTCGTCAACTACGTTTGCGTGATATGGGTGGTTTGATTGTTATTGATTTCATTGACATGAATGATAACAAGCACCAAAAAGAAGTAGAAAAACGTCTAATCGACGCGACCAAATATGACCGTGCACGTGTCCAGTTTGGTGATATTTCTAAATTTGGTCTAATGGAAATGAGCCGTCAGCGTCTACGTCCTTCTTTAGAAGAGTCAACTGGTTATATCTGCCCACGTTGTCATGGCAATGGTATGATTCGTGACCTGCGTTCATTGTCGCTATCTATCATGCGTCAAATTGAGCAAATCGCTCTTAAAGAGCGCCAAGGTGAAGTCCAAGCTGAAGTGCCAACTGACATCGCCGCATTCTTATTAAATGAAAAACGCGACAGCTTGGTTTATCTTGAGCAAGACAGTGGCACGCGCATCACGATTTTGCCACACGCACATTTAGAATCCCCAAACTTCAAACTGCACTTCAACCGTGATGGCTTTGCTCCATCGAGCTATGAGCGTATCACGGATACTCAGCAACAAGAGCATAGTGACCTTGGCTACAACGTTGACTGGCAAACTGCTGAAAAAGAGCGTCCAGAGCAGCAACCTACTCGTCAGCCTCGTAAAACAGCAAATGGTAATAATAAGCATAGCCGCTCAAACACACAACAGAATGCAGCTGCGCAAACGAAAAACGATACAGTAAATCATAGCAATGACCGTCGTAATCATAAAAACGCCAACGACGTTTCGCCTGCGCATGCACCGCAAGCCAGTAAAACCGCTAGTGTTGCTGCACCAGTAGCATCGCAGACACAGAGTATCGAAGCTACTGCTCAACCGAAAGCCGTTGCATGGTTATCAAATTTATTTGCCCAGGCACCGCAAGCGACTACAACACCTAGTGTTACTAGCCGAGATGCTGCTGAAGCCATCGAAGCCATCGTAAATACTGGTGCGCAAAGTTTAGGCTCTTTTGGTCAAGTTGATAGCAATGCATTGAATAACACTGATTCAAACCGTGAGCAGTCAACTCAACAAAACAACAGCCAGAGAAACGACAACCAACAGTCAGATAACAACGCTAATCGTCAGCAAGCACGTCGCAATGACAGCGATACTGATGACAACAGCAATGAAGATAGAAGAAGACGTAAGCCGCGTAAATCTAGATCTTCTAAACCACGTCAGAGAAAAGAAGCAACTGACGACACGACTAGTAACGCAAACAGTAGCTCAGAAAATGCTGATAACAAACCGTCTGATACTCAAGACCAAAAACAGCAAGACAAGCGCCAAAACGATAGTAGACGTACAAACGAGCGTAATCGTAATAACCGTCAAAACAGTAATCGTAATGCAAGCGAGCGTAATGATACTGATGATGAAAACAGCTCTACAGCAAGTGAGCAAACCCGTTCTAAGCGTAAATCGCATAGCCAACGTGGCTCACGCGGTAAACTAGAGCGCGGTGAGACACTAACGGCTGACAACGTCAAACACAGCAAGCAGCAGAATGCTAGAAATAACGATACTACCAATAGTAAAAATCAATCTAGCGCACGCCGTAACCAAGACCCTAACGAAGTTGTGCTACAAGTTAATGAAGCACCAACTGAGCTAAAAGCTTCTGAAGTGGTTCACCTATCTTTAGACGATAGCAAGTCCGCGCAGGCTAAGACTCAATCTAGTGAGAAGCAAAGCGCGACAAACAACGTGGTAAAAGATGAGCGTTCTGATAAGCGCAGTAGCCATGGGCAGAATACTGATAAGCAAACAACCAGTGCTCAGAACGCTGATAGTAAAGTTGACAACGACAAGAGCACGGTAGAAACCCATGCTAGTCAGGCAAATGATGATAAGCATAAATCTACCGAACAAGCTAAAGTGCAAAAGGATGCACCTAAGCATGAGCAGGCTGCTGAAGCTAAAGAAGCGGCTATAGCTGTAGAAGCACAGTCGACTTCTACAAGTAATACAGAAAAACAGGCAGAAACGCCCACGTCAGTAGCTGCTGATGTAGCAGAAACTACAGAGACTTCAAAACAGCAGAAAACTAAGACTGCTAACGATGTAAGTAAGAGTAGTGAAACTGAAAAAACTCAGTCTGATAGTGATAGCGCGAACGCAAGTAATGTGAGTAACTCAGCACTTGAGCTGACACATGAAGCATTGTTTGGTGCACGTTACGTGACTGCTGAGAAATTTGGGCAAGCGAGTAATGATCCACGCGCAGTACTTGGTCAGCAATCCGCTCAAGTGAACAAACCAGCTGCTACCAGTGTGCCAGCAATACGTGGTACGGTTGGCGAGTTCATTCGTGCAACGCTACCAGAAGCGCAAGCTCGCTTAGCAGAAGAAGGCGTTATCAATTGCTTTATCGCGACCATTGCGTTGCATAATGAGCAAGTTCAGAACGCTGATAATAGTTCTGATACTACTAGCCAGATCTTCGACTTTAGCAACTATGGCTATCAACCATTGGCTGCCGATTACCTCACACGCTTTGAAGTGATGACACAAGCCGTCAGTCAATTCGCAGCAGTACAGGGAAAGACAGACGTTGAGCCACGCGCTATTACTAAGCGTGCCAGCAACGATCCACGCGGTCAGCACCCTGATTATCAGGAATCAGCTGTATTAAGCGTACCTGCAGCACAGGTAAGTGACGTGGAGCAAGCTGATAGCGCAGTAGATGCGCATGACGTTGAAGCGACTGCCCTTGCGAATCAGGCTCAAACTGATGATATCAGTTCTGATAGTGAGCAATTGCTAGAAATCGAGCGTGCTCAGTCAGAAGCTAAGGATGCAGAAAACATAGCAGCAGAAACTGAGCAAATGACTGACTCAGCAGTAGAAGGCACTACTACAGAAGCGGACAAAGATGACAGTCAGGCAGCTAAGTCTAAGACGACCATCGCCAGCTATAAAAACATGATCGAAAATGTGGCTGAGCAATTACTACCACAGACTGGTATGTTTAATCTGACTACGCCAAAAGTACCAAAAGCGCGCAGTCGTAAGCCTAAGTCAGATCATAAAAAACCGACACAAGTAGAAAAATCGGAAACTGATGATACCAGCGACGATAGCTAAAAAGCCATAATATAAAAAATGTAAGAATACAAAAGACAAAGCCCCGATACTTGTAAGTATCGGGGCTTTTTATATTATTGACTTGATAGTGATAGGTAACTGACGATGCAATGATACGCTAACCAGTCTATTGTTGACGCCTATACTTTTTGGCGCTTTTATCCTGACTTAGTGCGCAGTAGAATCACTACCACGCATTTTGCCAATGGTTGTAATAATGGCCACTACAATAGCACCAACAATCAGTCCGACTAGCCCATTCAATAATGACGCGGTCAATCCTTCAAACACACCAGTAAGATGAGCAATGTCTTCTACGCTATGATGCAAAAAGCCAATGCCATGAACGATAATACCGCCGCCAACTAGGAACATCGCAATCGTACCCGCTATCGATAAGAACTTCATAAGCTTTGGTGCAGCTGCAAGCATAAACTCACCAAACTTGCGCTTGCTATCACCTGACTGAGAATTCTCAATCAAATGTAGACCTGCATCATCAATTTTGACAATGCCTGCAACCAGGCCGTAAATACCGACTGTTACCACAGCAGCTACAATCGAGAGCACGATACCTTTTTGGACAATATCGCCACCAGCAGCTGTGACCGCGCCTAAGGAAATAACAATAATCTCAGCTGATAAAATAAAATCAGTACGTATCGCGCCTTTGATTTTGTCTTTTTCAAAGGCAACTAAGTCTATATCATCATCCGCGTTGGCCTTTAGGCGGGCATTTTGCTCTTCATCGTGAGGCAATAACTTCGGCCAAAATTTGTGAATGACCTTTTCGGCCCCTTCATAACTCAGATACAGTCCTCCGAGCATCAACAGCGGGGTAATCAACCACGGAATAAAATAGCTGATCAAGAGCGCCGCTGGTACTAAAATCACCTTATTCACGGCCGAGCCTTTGGCAACCGCCCAAATGACAGCAAGTTCGCGACTTGGTTTAACCCCTGTAACCTGCTCTGCATTAAGTGCCAAATCATCACCAACTAAGCCTGCGGTTTTTTTGGCGGCGACTTTGGTCATGACGCCTACATCATCCATTAAGATACTGATGTCATCGAGTAAGGTTAATAAACTGGCACCTGCCATGCGTGCTCCTTAAAGCAAATTTGTTAAAGTGAGTCGTTCTCAGATGGTTCGCAAAAAGCATTTTATATAATTTTTATAAAAATAATGCGATTAGCTTTAGACTACAAGTTCAAGCAACTATGTTAAATAGCACAAATGTATCTTATTTTTTAAATTTATGCTGATAGCTATTCTTTAAAGTTGGCCTGGCTTATACTTCTTGGCTGCCTTCCCTTCGCTACTATTTAGCACAAATATGGTAATATGAAGGCTGTTACTGCCTATCTTTTATTATCAATAAGTTGTAAAAACTTCTTTAATGTTAAACCTTTAAAGCAGTACCAAGACACATTACTATATAGAAAAGTTCACAGCGCTTTTTATAACGAACTCATGATTAGGCGAGACGCCTATAGGAAACCCGTATGCCGTTCCCCACTATCAAAAATACCACCTTGCGTAATCCTCTTTCTCGTACCGTTCTATCTCGTTTTATGATGAGTGCTCTGCTGGTTGGTATCGCTGCTGGCTGCTCAAACAATGCCGCTGACGCAACCAGCAATACCAGTGTTGTAAACGCTGCACAGACAAAAGCCACTACTACTAAGCCCTCAGCTGGTAACGATGCTACTGTGGTACAAGCTTTACAGGCGAATCTAAAAAGCTCTGGTATTGAGGAAACTATCGTTTCAGCGGTACCGACAGATATGGATGACATTTATTGGGTGACTGCTGAAGGCCTACCTCCTTTCTTTACTGATAAAGCGGGTAAGCATATTATTCAAGGTCAGATTATCGCTGTGGGTGATGCCGCTCCAGTCGATATCAGTGCCGCCTTAACTGCTACGACCGCACAAGAAGCACTAAAAGCTGTCGATAAAAAAGACATGGTAATTTATCCAGCTCAAGGTGAAACCAAAGCCGTCATTTACGCCTTTACCGATGCAGACTGTGGCTACTGTCGCAAACTACATTCAGAAATGGATGATATCAATGCGCGTGGTATCGAAGTTCGTTATTTAGCTTGGCCACGCAGTCAACAGTCTGTACCAAAGATGGAAGCTATTTGGTGTAGTCAGGATCGTAAAGCGGCGATGGATCAAGCAAAAGTCGGTGCCAATGTTCAAGCCCCTAGCTGTGCCAATCCTGTCCAAGAGCATATGGCTTTAGGGTCAAGACTTGGTGTGCGCGGCACCCCTGCTGTGTTTACCGAAACAGGACAGCAAGTAGGTGGCTATCTACCTGCAGCAGAATTGGCACAAGCCGTAGGCGCTAACTAATAACTTGAGTTATTAATATCAGTGGCTCATATTAAAGTGACTAATATGAGCCACAAAGCATAAATGACATATGCATATGCCAAACAAGATTGAAGCTAACACTTTTGTATAATCGTAAGCTGATATAACCTTGATAACGTCGTCTTTATAACATTGATATTTATGACATGGCCTTTATGACATTTGTAGACGTCACAACGCCTTGTCGGTATGATACGATAAAGCACGATGCAAAATGAGTAACACCTTTTTATTTGAGCTTTTTTTATTCAACTATGATGAAGTAAATAAGCAAACAGGACTAGACAATGCATACAAACGCTATGTTTGTTGTTGCAGACTCATTTGATACTGTCATTGCTTATACTTACTTTATTGTATTTAACCTCTTGAGGATACTGTGAGTAATTCCATCAAACTAGCGATACTTGGTCTGGGCACCGTCGGAACGGGCGTGATCAATCTGATCAATGACAATTTAAATGAGCTAAAACGCCGTAGCGGACGCGACATTATTATTACCGAAGTTGGTACGCGTCGTCAGCGTGATGATATTGATACCAATATCATGCAAAACAGCGATCTGATGGCAATTGCCGCAAGCGACAACGTCGATATTGTTATCGAAGTGATTGGTGGGACTACCTTAGCCAAAGACGTCATTATGCAGGCCATTAAAAACGGCAAACATGTAGTCACGGCAAACAAGGCTCTACTCGCTGAACACGGTAATGAGATTTTTGCCTTCGCTGAAGAAAACAATGTGCATGTTGCTTATGAAGCAGCGGTAGCAGGTGGCATTCCAATCATCAAAGTGATGCGTGAAGCACTTGCTGCCAACAAAATCGACTGGCTCGCTGGCATCATTAATGGTACTGGCAACTTTATCATGACAGAAATGCGTGACAAGGGTCGTCCTTTTGCTGATGTATTAAGCGAAGCACAAGAGTTAGGCTATGCAGAAGCAGATCCTACTTTCGATGTTGAAGGTATCGATGCTGCTCATAAATTGGCACTACTCGCCTCTATCGCCTTTGGTATTCCGCTACAGTTTGATAAAGTCTACTGTGAAGGTATCACTGGTATTACCCTACAAGATGTAAACTACGCTGAAGAGCTTGGCTACCGTATCAAACATTTAGGGTTTGCCGTACGCCGCGATAGTGAAAAAGCTGGTGACGCAGGTGTTGAATTACGGGTACACCCAACACTTATTCCACAAGACGCACTATTGGCTAACGTCAACGGCGTGAAAAATGCCGTACTGGTCAACTCACACCCACTTGGGCAAACGCTCTATTGCGGCGATGGTGCCGGTGCCGGTGCGACAGCCTCTGCAGTGATGGCTGATGTCATGGATTTGATTCGTGTGCTCGGTAGCAAAGACAGCAACGATCAGAGTAACAGCGATCAAAATAACCATGGTCATCATGTTCCGCATTTAGCATTTATTCCTGAACAGCTATCAGACACACCTATATTACGTGCTGATCAGATGGTGACTGGATATTATTTGCGGGTGCATGCTTATGATAGCCCAGGTGTACTGGCAGATATTACTCGTATCCTAAGTGATGCTGGTATCAATATCGATGCCATCTTACAAAAGCCTGCACATAAAGTAGGTCAGGTACCTGTGATTATTCTGACGCTACCTGTGGTCGAGAGTCAGATGAATCTTGCTATCGAAAAAATTGAAAAATTAGAAACCATTACTGATAAAGTGGTACGCATACGATTAGATGAGCTAGCATAAACCAAACACTGAAGAAGACAGATGCTTATAATATAAACAGAAGCTAGCCAATTGGCATCTGATTTCTTGGGTAGATACTTAATCAAAAAACACAACAGGGAATAATAACGATGTCAAATGATGCAATTGTAATTTTAAACGGCGCACGTACACCAATGGGTGGCTTCCAAGGCGCACTAAAAGACATGAGTGCTACCGAGCTGGGCGGCGCTGCTATCAAAGCGGCTGTTGAACGCTCAGGTGTTAGTGCTGACAACATTGATGAAGTCATTATGGGTTGTATCTTGACTGCAGGTCTGGGTCAAGGCCCAGCGCGTCAAGCTATGCGTAAAGCAGGTCTACCGGATGCAACTGGTGCTGTTACAATCAATAAGCTTTGTGGCTCAGGCCTAAAAGCAGTCATGCAAGCGCATGATGGTATCAAAGCGGGCAGCTTCAACGTCGCTGTTGCAGGTGGTATGGAATCAATGACCAATGCACCATACATTATGCCAGGATCACGTGGCGGCTACCGTATGGGCCACAAAGAAGTTAAAGACCATATGTTCTTGGACGGTCTAGAAGATGCCGACACTGGTAAGCTTATGGGCATGTTCGCTCAAGAAATGGCAGATGAAAAAGGCTATACACGTGAGCAGATGGATGAGTTTGCTATTGAATCGCTAAACCGTGCTTTGACTGCTATCAAAGACAACCATTTCAAAGATGAAATCGAACCTGTCACGTTTAAAACTCGTAAAGGTGAGCAAACTGTCGATACCGATGAGCAGCCTGCCCTTGCGAACGCTGACCGTATTCCTACGCTGCGCCCAGCATTTGCTAAAGACGGTACCATTACCGCCGCAAACGCTAGCTCAATCTCAGACGGTGCTGCAGCCGTTGTGGTTATGAAAGAGTCACAAGCAAAAGCTGAAGGTCTTGATTACCAAGCTCGCATCGTCGCTACTGCCTCAAACTCTCGTCATCCGAGCGAATTCACCATTGCCCCAATCGGTGCCATTGAAAAAGTATTAGCAGGTGCTGGTTGGTCAGTAGAAGACGTAGACCTATGGGAAATCAATGAAGCCTTTGCGATGGTTACTATGGCTGCAATGGACGAGCTGAAAATTGACCATGCTAAAGTCAATATCGAAGGTGGTGCCTGTGCGCTTGGTCATCCAGTAGGCTGTTCAGGTGCTCGTATCCTTATTACGCTTATCAACTCTCTAAAGCGTACTGGCGGTAAAAAAGGTATTGCCACACTATGTATTGGCGGCGGTGAAGCGGTGGCAGTAGCTATCGAACTGCTTTGATAGCGCAGGCTTAGACAGGCATCCCGTCAACAGACTACAATTCGTCTAAATAATTTAATTGAAGACTTTCTAAAACCGCTTGGTATCAGACCAAGCGGTTTTTTATGTTTATCTACTTGAAATATATAGAAAATATTTCACTTTGTAAGCTGACGTTAATTTGCACCCTTGATTCTGTTATGCCGTTTACAGCCTCTTACATGCCATTACGGCAAGTGCACACTTTGCTACCTTGCTCCTATATCTCATCAAAAATCACGATGTTAGGATAGCTACAAGTTGATAGGGAAACTATTTACTTGGTTCACCGTTAACTGTAGTACATATTATTTTGCAAATAATTAATAACAACATTAACTATTAAATTATAAAAAATAAACTCGCGAATAAGGAATACAATAATGAGTCAACTAATCCGTTTAAAAGACATTCAAGCAACTCACCAAGAACTCATTGGTGATGATTATTATGATCCAACACACAAAACAGCCTATGGTATCAATGAAGAAAAAATCGGTAAAATCGAGGGTGCATTAGTAGAAGACACTACTGGTCGTATCCGTTATTTAATCGTCGATGCTGGTGGTTGGTTTAGTTCAAAAGAAGTGTTGGTACCAGCTGGTCTAGCACGTATTGTAGGAGACGATGTATTCTTTGATAGCTTAACCAAAACACAAGTAGAAGCTATGGATGTATACGATCATGATTACCAGTACAGCTATAAAGAGCAGTACGAAAAGGATCAACAAGCTTTTACTGCAGATGCTTTACCAGTTGAAGAGCGTATGGATATCACAGACAACGCATATGAAGCGCCAAACACGTTAGAGTTACTAGAAGAGCGACTTACTGTAAATAAAGACCGTATTGTTGCTGGTTTGGTAAAAGTAGGCAAACATGTGGTTACTGAAGAGCGTAACGTTAATGTAGACCTAGAAGAAGAACATGCCAATATTCAGCGTACAACTGTAGATCGTCCGACAGAGCGCCGTATCGGTGATTTAGGCGATAACGAAACTGTTGAAGTAGAGCTAGAAGCTGAACGTGCTCGTGTGAATAAAGATACCTATGTCGCTGAAGAAGTGAGCGTTGGTAAAACAACTGAACATCACACCGAAACTTTGGTTGAAACCATTCAGCGTGAAGAGCTAGATGTAGATAACGATGGTAACGTGGTAGATCGTGAAGGCAATTTGGTAGATCGTGATGGTATTACAGCCGACGACGTACGACATGCTCGTGGTATGTAATCTATGAAGCAACGTAACTTGATGACGTACTAGGTAAGAGACAGTGAAATACTGCTATCTAACAAAAAAGACTGGAGACTTTCTCTGGTCTTTTTTATTGATCGGTATTTTTTAACGTGACTGAATGCATTCTGTTGCATGATTCATACTGATAAACGGTCACTATATTTAGTATCTTAAACCATACAGATAGCTTTGAAAGCTTACAATCCATGATACCTATATAATAAGGAAATACTTATGTCTACTGACGACAATAAAATTACTGATAATAATGGTAGCTTATACAGAGATAATTTAGATCATATAGGTGATAGTAGCGTAGAAGGAAGAAAGGTAGCAGGCGATATTAAGAATACCGTCAACGTTGGTCATCTTGAATTATTAGAAGAACGACCTGTTATTAACAAAGAGCGTTTGGATGTTGGTAAAGTTACTGTTACCAAACATGCTCGTACTAAAACCATCGATGTACCTATCGATTTGATAGAAGAGTATATTACTGTACGCACCGACTATCACGATGCGGAGAGTCAAGACTTGCTATCTGGCAACTATGATGAAAAAGATATTCTACGCCATGTAGAGCCATCGCTTGATAGCAAAGCTGTGGTTACTATTAACGGTAAACAAATAGAAGTGGGCGATGAACCTATAGAGATCGTACTATCACGTCAGGTAGCCACTATTACCAAAGACACTTATGCCATTCAAGATATCGAAATAAACAAAAGCACCCATATACATACCGATAGTATTCAAATGGAGCTCAAGCATGAAGAATTAGACGTAGTGGAAGAAGGTCTACTAGCTCATGGCTCTGATAAGACTGAGTTGAAATAAGCGCTTATAGCTTAGTCACTACAAGCTTATATTGATAAAGACTATTCTGAAAAATAAAAAAGCAACGCTAGCTTAGCGTTGCTTTTTTTATTCTTACTATTTGCCAATTAGACCAGTTATGAAGCTTCATTACACTCGAATGTATTAACATTTGACTCATCTGCACCGGCGGTACGCATAACGCCAGTTTTACGATCTTCGTGCCCTACGCGCCATTGTGTGAAGCCTTGACCACCATCAATTGCGGTTGCTACTTCAAACGCTTCAGGATTACTACCTTCATTGGTCTGATTCAACGTGACTGTGCCCATATCAGTTGCGACAACAACTTGGTTGGTATCTTCTTTATAAGTCGCCTCAACTTTCAGTTCAGGTGTACATAGATATGACATCTGCATGACGCCGCTGTTTACTGAAGCGGTCGTATCACCTTCTACCTCATTAAGCGAAGCGTCTTCGGTATCGACGACGACATCATTAGGTTCAGCAGGCTCCGCTGACATTGGAACAGACTCTTCTGTATTGACGCCTTCCATACCTGCTTCTGGCTCTGGTTGCTCTTGACAGGCACTAACCGTTAGGGCGCCCGCCAACAAACTTGTTAAAACTACTGAGCTGCGTACTTTTTTTAAGAACTCTACACTCATAACACTCTCCCAAATAAATATGTTAATCACTATAGCGTGTCCATAAATTCACGCCTATGTTGAATTTGTAAGTAATCAATACAAAGTGTTTGTGGGTCTTAGTCTAGCAAGTTTTAATATTGGATAAATCAACTAGCAGATATAAAAAAGCCCCTACCTATATTAAGTAAGAGCTTCTTCAAACAAGAGCTTTTTTTAGTACATAGCACTCAATTTGCCATAATTAATGACTAGATTTTACCATGACATTGCTTGTATTTAAGACCAGAACCACAAGGACAAGGCGCATTACGGCTAATATTCATACCTGCGTATGGGTTTGGCTCACCGGCTACGCTACCTGCTACTGAAGCCGCTGCTGCTGCGCTAGCTACAGAACGATTTTGAGGTTGCGGCTGTGCAGCTGAGTTACTTGCTCCACTGTCTAAGTTATCTACATCGTCATGCTCAAACTGCATTTGCATATGGGCAGCGTTCTCACGTTGCTGAGCTTCTAATGCTTCTAGCTCTTCCTTAGTTGGAATATGCACACGTGACAAGTCTTGTACGGTCTCAGACTTAATCGCACCAAGCATCATTTGGAATAATTCAAACGACTCACGCTTATATTCTTGCTCAGGGTTTTTCTGTGCATAACCACGCAAATGAATACCTTTACGTAGCTGGTCCATCTGCGTTAAGTGCTCTTTCCAATGCTTATCTAGACTCTGTAGCATGAAATGACGCTCAAGCTGAGCGGCATCCTTTTCACCCATTTGCTCACGGCGACTGTGATAACGATCTATCGCCGTTTGAACGATTTTCTCACGTAGGCCTTCTTCATCTAGACGACGATCTTCATCCAACCAATCGTTGATTGGCATTGAAATTTTGAACTCGTCTTCTAATTCGTCTTCTAATCCGTCAATATTCCACTGATCATCAATAGAGCCAGGTGGAATAAACTGATTGATCATCGCGTTATATACTTCGTGATGCATCACCTCAATGGCTTCTAATAAGTCCATCTCTGCCAATAGATCATCACGCTGACCATAGATGACTTTACGCTGCTCATTAGCCACATCATCGTATTTCAGTAGGTTTTTACGAGCGTCAAAATCGCGACTCTCAACTTTACCTTGCGCGTTTTCAATCGATTTGGATACCATTTTATGTTCAATGGCTTCATCTTCTTTGAGACCCATCGCACGCATCATATTGACCACGCGGTCACCTGCGAAGATACGCATCAAATCATCTTCGAGCGATAAGAAAAAGCGCGACATACCAGGATCGCCTTGACGACCGGCACGGCCACGTAGCTGGTTATCAATACGGCGTGATTCATGGCGCTCAGAACCAATAATATGCAAACCACCAGCTTCAACCACTTTGTCATGCTTGACTTGCCATTGGTCCTTTAAGCGCTGCATTTCTTCTGGACTGACCGCGTCGATATCTTCGATAAACGACTGCCAGTTACCGCCAAGGATAATATCCGTACCACGACCTGCCATATTAGTCGCAATCGTGACTGATGTTGGGCTACCTGCTTGGGCGATAATCTCTGCTTCACGCTCATGCTGCTTGGCATTTAGGACATTGTGTTTCACGCCTTCTTGGTCGAGCAAGTAGGATAATTCTTCACTGGCTTCAATCGTCGCTGTACCAACCAGTACCGGCGCACCTTTGGCTTGAATTTCTTTGATCTCGCGGATGATACCTTTGTATTTGCCTAGCTTAGTCAAGAAAATCTGGTCATCCATATCGATACGAGCAATTGGCTCATGCGTTGGAATAACAATAACATCTAGATCGTAAGTAGATTTGAACTCGGAAGCTTCAGTATCAGCTGTACCTGTCATGCCAGACAACTTTTCATACAGACGGAAGTAATTTTGGAAAGTCGTTGTGGCGAGCGTTTGGTTCTCTGCTTGAATTTCGACATTTTCTTTGGCTTCTACTGCTTGATGCAAGCCTTCTGACCAACGACGGCCAGGCATGGTACGGCCTGTATTTTCATCAACAATAACGACTTCGCCTTCATCCACGATATAGTGAACGTTTTTGACAAATACATGATGTGCACGAATGGCTGCTTGAACATGCGCCAATAACGGCAGACGACTTGGGCTATATAAGCTTTCATTTTCACCAAGCTCGCCCACTTCAATTAAGAAGCGCTCAATTTTTTCATAGCCTTTTTCGCTAATCTCAATTTGGCGATTTTTTTCATCAATCCAGAAATCTTCGTCTTCATTGTTCTTGTTTGCTTCTTCGTCTTTTGAACGGATCAACACAGGAATAATCGTATTGATCAGCGCGTACATGCGCGAAGAATCTTCGGCTTGCCCTGAAATAATGAGCGGTGTGCGAGCCTCATCAATCAAGATTGAATCAATTTCATCGATAATACAGAAGTTTAGCGGGCGTTGCTTTTTCTCAGCAAGACTAAAGACCATGTTATCGCGCAGATAATCAAAGCCGTATTCGTTATTGGTACCATAGGTAATGTCGGCTTGATAAGCTTCGATCTTTTCTTGCGGCGGCTGCTGTGAGTAAATCACACCAACGGTCATGCCCAAAAACCCGAACAGCGGACGGTTTAGCTCAGCATCACGCGCGGCCAAATAGTCATTTACCGTAACTAGGTGAACCCCTTTGCCACTGATAGCGTTTAGATACATGGCTAAGGTTCCCATCAGGGTTTTACCTTCACCAGTTTTCATCTCAGCGATTTTACCTTCGTGCAGGGTGAGACCACCGATCAGCTGCACATCATAGTGACGCATGTTGTTGACACGTAACGATGCTTCGCGGCAGACAGCAAATGCCTCTGGCAACAACGCATCTAAGCTCTCGCCTTTTTGATGACGAGCTTTAAATTCTTCGGTTTTTTGTTGTAATTGCTCATCAGACAGGGCTTGAATTTCAGCCTCTCGTGCGTTGATCTTGCTGACCACTTTACGCATGCGTTTTAATTCGCGGTCATTTTTGGTGCCAACCACACCGCCTATAATCTTTGATAACATAATTTTTTGACCTATGGAATATTCGATAATTAGTACGCATTAGCCAAAGTTTAGCTCGCGGCCTTGTCCTCATTCGACTAAGTACTACCTAATTTAGTATCGCCCAATTAAGTGTGCCGTCATTATATATGGTTATGGCGCTGATGGATACAAGGGCAACGAGTAGATATTTGCCACGGTAAAAACCCAGTATGACGTGTTAAAATAGCGAATACCTTCTTAAATTTCTTAGCTTTTTTAGCGACTTTTTTTATTTGTCGCAGTTTGATTCTTATACGCTTGCTATCGCTGCATCTTGGCTCAATATTTATTATTGAACCATTTATCTACAAGTGACTAGCCTATTGATAAAGCCAAAGCGATATATCAAGCTCATACATAAGATCAATATTCCTTTAACGCTCCTATCAAAAACTATTTATTACCACTCATTAAAGCACTATAAGAGACTCTGCATGACCGTAAAGCCACCTGTACAAGACCTTTCATCGACTTCTAATTCATCAGAAAAACCCTTATCAAAACAAGAGAGCTCTGACTGCTTAAACATAGGCGATGCTGTCTATAACCTAGCAGACCATACGCCAATGATGGTGCAATATCTAACCATGAAAGCCAACTATCCACAAGCATTGCTTCTGTACCGGATGGGTGACTTTTATGAGCTGTTCTTTGACGATGCTAAGCGTGCGGCGCAAATATTAGATATCACATTAACGCGCCGTGGTACGGATAAAGCAGGTAATACAATCGCAATGGCGGGTGTGCCATTTCATGCAGCTGATAGCTATATGGCACGATTGATCGCTGCTGGTCAGACGGTGGTTGTATGTGAACAAATTGACGAATCGTCAACTGGCAATGCTAGCAATAAATCCAATACTCCTGCGATGGGCGACAAGCAAAAGAAAGACAAAAGCAAATCTGCTGCTGGTGGCATCATGCGACGTGAAGTGGTTAAGACGCTTACAGCAGGCACTATTACTGATGATGCATTGATTGGGCCCAATCATACGCCAACTGTGGTCGCCATCGATATTGCAGTTGTAAAGACGCAAGATAATAGCCAGACCTTACAAGCAGCCGTTAGCCAGATGGATTTGGCTGCAGGTACACTGACTACCCAAACATTAATAGCAGATAGAAACGATATCGATAGTTTACAAACTCAAATGCTCACCGTATTGGCACGTTTTGCACCTAGTGAATGCATCATTAGTGAAGCACTCAGCGATAGTATTGGCGGCACTGATTCAGAGTGGCTACTGTGGTTAAGACAAAATCTGGACTGCCCTATCATAGAAGTTGCTGCCAATGACTTTCATCGTGAGCATGCCAGTGACACGCTTTGTCAACAGTTCGAAGTCCAGCGTCTCGATGGGTTAGGTATTCATGAAGCTCCATTGGCTCAATCAAGCTGTGCTGCATTGATCCACTATGCGCGTCAAACTCAGCAACGCCATGTACCACAAGTGAACCAGCTCATCGTCGAGTACAGCGATGACTACCTAATTATTGATGCCAATAGCCAGCAGAACCTTGAGCTATTTACCCCTGTTAGTAGCAACGGCACTTCTTTGATATCTGTGCTGAATCACTGTCAAACGCCGATGGGTAAGCGCTTACTTGTGCAGCAAATGAAGCGTCCACTGCGTCAGCATTCACGTATCAATATGCGTCTAGATGCGATATCTTGTTTGCTAAACTCAGAGAGTGACTCAATTGAGTCAAGTCAAAATGTGAAAGATGGCTCACTGGTGACACGTTTACGAGAAACGCTGAATACTATTGGCGATATTGAACGAATCAGCAGTCGAGTCGGGCTAATGAGCGCCAAGCCTCGTGACTTACGCAAACTCGCTGATGGTATCGCTAGTAGTGCTCAGCTTACTACTCTATTGACAGCATCGGGTATCAGCCATGAAGACGCTGGCCTGTTACCAATGCTGATGCAGCAATTGCCAGCGCAACTACCTGCTGTTCAATTCGTCGCTGAGTTAATCGAGCGTGCTATTGTCATAGAGCCACCCGCCCATACCCGTGATGGTGGAATGCTGGCGGCGGGCTTTGATGAAGAGTTTGATCGCCTCACTCACCTGCATGACCATATCCAAATAACATTGGACGAGATGGTAGAGCGAGCACGGCAAGACAACCAACTACCAAGTCTAAAAGTTGGCTTTAATAAGGTCAGTGGTTTCTATTTTGAATTGCCCAAAATGCAGGCAAAGAATGCCCCAGCCCACTTTATTCGTCGGCAAACGCTCAAAAGCAGCGAGCGCTTTATCACTGATGAGCTGAAGGAAGTCGAGACAGAATATCTAAGTGCCCAGTCCTTAGCGTTGGCTCGTGAAAAGCAGCTGTATCAGGAGCTACTAAACCAATTAAATGAGCATTTGGCTGATCTACAACAACTGAGTGCAGCTATCGCCCAAATAGACTTGCTAAGCAATTGGGCGCAGCTCGCGATGAATTGTGACTGGCAGCGTCCGATCATGGGATTAAAGACAGAAAACCATAGCTCATCAGCTGCCAGTGTTCAAACCAACATTGATATTCGTCAAGGTCGTCATGTCGTGGTCGAAGCGGCATTAAATCAAACGAACGCGCACAATAGAAATAGTGTTCCATCAGTTACAAACCACTTCGTCGCTAATGACTGTACGTTAGGTAGCACCAATGCTGATGAAGGTCATCCTGAAAGACTACTTCTTATTACTGGTCCTAATATGGGCGGAAAGTCCACCTATATGCGCCAGACCGCGCTGATTGTAATGCTCGCTCATTGTGGCAGCTTTGTGCCAGCAGCCAATGCTCATATTGGTGATATCGATCGTATCTTTACCCGTATTGGTTCAGCGGATGATTTGGCAGGTGGCAAGTCTACCTTTATGGTAGAGATGATTGAGACGGCCAATATCTTAAACCAAGCAACGAATAAGTCGCTCGTATTGATGGACGAGGTCGGACGCGGTACGGCGACCACTGATGGCTTAGCCATTGCCCACGCTTGTGTCAATCGATTAGTAGAGATTGGTTGCCTGACATTATTTGCCACCCATTATTTTGAACTGACGCAATTGGTACACAGCGATGAGGGTCACCATAACAATATTCGTAATGTCCATGTTGCCGCTAGTGAGGTCGATGGTCAGTTGTTACTACTGCATCAGATTAAAGAGGGTGCGGCAAGCTCTAGCTTTGGACTGCATGTCGCAAAGATGGCAGGTATTCCCACTCAAGTGCTAGATGATGCCAAACGCTACTTAGCCGATCATCTACAAATGGATAGTCTCAAAACAGATGACTTAGAAGCATATCATCAGAAAACCACTGATGATAAAAATGAATTAGCTAAGTCAGTAACGGATAAACGCGCAAAGGATTATAATAGCGACGCTCCAAATCACGAGATGAACCATATTGCGCAAGTGGAAGACGCAATAGATAATCCAAAACAAAATCAGCTGTTTAGCTTACAAGATGAGCTGAGTGCTATCGATCCTGATAGCCTGACGCCCAAACAAGCGCATGATATGCTATATCATCTAAAGAAAATCATTAGTCATTAAAGGGAATTGTCAAATAGTAGCAAAGGCGCTAAAATACGATTTATTTTTTCACTATTCTATATAGCCCTTATAGTTGATTGAACCTAAAAGCGCTGTAATGCGACCGAGTGTAGGTATACACCTTACTTCAAGTGAAGTTGACGCAGTAGCGCTTTTAAAAATTGACTATATCAGCCAATCTAATAACAGGTAGACCTCGCTATGACCTTTGTCGTTACAGATAACTGTATTCTTTGCAAATACACCGACTGTGTAGAAGTCTGTCCTGTGGACTGCTTTTATGAAGGCCCAAACTTCCTCGTCATCGATCCTGATGAGTGTATCGACTGCGCGCTATGCGAGCCTGAGTGTCCAGCCAATGCGATCTTCTCAGAGGACGAAGTGCCAAAAGATCAAGAGATGTTCACTCAGCTCAACGAAGAGCTGGCACAAAAATGGCCAAACATCACTGAGATGAAAGGGCAAATGCCAGAAGCAGCTAAGTGGGATGGGGTTGAAGGTAAGATTCAGTATTTAGAGAAGTAGACAACTCTTCGAAACGGTTTAATTTATTAAGCCAATAAAAAACCACCTAACCGTATATCGCCATTAGGTGGTTTTTTATTAATTTGTAAGATACATATAATCAAGATAATACACGGCAAGATGAACCATTTGGAAGGTCACATTCTATACGTGCATCTGAAGGAGGCTTTGCTATAGCTATTATTTTCTGCTGAGTAGCTGTTGTCCAGCCTGTCGCATCAGTAATAGATTGGCATGCGCTCAATATAGGTGCAGCTGGCAAAGAAGTATTATCTTGATCGTTGATTAGATAAAATACATTATTACTATAACTTTTAGCTTCTGAGAGACACGCTGCTTGCTTAGCACTACTCACATATGACTGATAACTAGGTATGGCTATAGTGGCAAGTATACCGATTATAGCAACGGTTACTATTAACTCTATCAGAGTATAGCCAGATTGAGCAGCATTACCGTATGATGCATGATGATTTTGGAACGCTGGCTGGTAGGGTTTCATAGCATTATCGCCAACGATGGGTTCATAGATTATGATGCAGATAGTGTGCCAGTTCAAATTAAGCTAACCTCAAACGCGCAAAAGCCAAACAGTATGTTTGGCTTTTTGATATTAAGCGTAACGCTTTGTAAGCTAGTGATCTTGCACAATATGATGTGAGCTGGGCTAAAAGCTTAACCTACGCTTGCTAATTCTATTTAGATTATGGCGCAGCGGCTGCTTGTAAGCTACAAGCGCCAGTTTCTGCATTACATGATGTCTTTTGAGTTTTTGCTGCTGTACCACTTGCTGTTGGAGTAAACACGATAGCTCCTGTAAATGCAGTAAGGCGTGTAGCAGCAGTTTCATTTGTAATACCCTCTGGGGAAACTGATAAACAAGCAGACGGAGTATATTGTGAAATATCTTCACCCGTTGCTTTATCTGCTACTGAGATCCCTATATATGACTTAGCTTCAGCTAAGCAGGCATTGTTAGCTGAGCGTTGAGTATAGTCCTGATATGCAGGAATAGCGATTGCAGCCAAAATACCGATAATAGCAACAACGATCATTAGTTCGATTAGGGTAAAACCTTTTTGAGTGTTCATAGACATGTCCTTTAGGATAATTCGTCAGTAGATGATTTATCTAGCTAACAGTTATAAATATGATTTTCTTAATTATAACTGCTGCATATAGCATGCCAAAACCATCATTTGAAAGAAATATATTAGCTAAGTATTCGATTACTATCATCATTTGAATTTAATAACTAACTTTTCGATAATAGCTGACGGCAATTGTTACGTTTACCCTACTATATATTGCCAATTTATGTCATTTTCGATAGTAGATAGTTAATTAGACTGACACTTTTTGTCAATCAGTCTAATATCTATGCCTATTTCCACTCATCATCCATACCACATTTATCATCTCTACATTTTAACCCACGATAGTCAAAAGTTAGATCGCCATCACTTGCCATCCGTGTGCCTGCAATGGGTGTTGCTATAACAGTCCATTCAGAAGTCAATGGATTTGGGTCAAAGCTGATTGTATAAAGTGCTGTACCTTGGCTTGGGAAGCTGCCACCTAAATCAGTAATTAACGCATTACTATAGCGACCTTGTGCCAGCTTGCGACTCTCGATAGTAGCCGCGATGTTTTGTAGCTCGCTCATGGTATCAGCACGATGCCCTTTCTCTATATAGCCCTGATAGCTGGGATAAGCAATAGCAGCTATGATGCCGATAATAGCCACTACGATGAGTAGCTCTATTAGTGTAAAGCCACTCGCTTTATGTCTATATCTATGCTTATTTATCACCGTTACCATACCTGAGCATCGCTACCACAATTGTTTGATTTGAAAGTGAGATTTTCTGTAGTCATACACCTAACTCCCATGCTAGTCAGGAGAATCTTCTTTCCGTTTTTGATATAACGTTCAGTATTGGGTACTGCTACCATTTTCCATGTACGTCCTGTCATATTATCCACACCTGGCGCAGTCACTAGACTCTGAGGCTCATCGGCTGGCGCTCCATCGACTAGAGTAATGCGATAAGTATAATCATCGCCACTACCTACAGGAATATTGATAATCGTATCATCTTCATCTGCATAGCTATAATCAGTATCGCCATCACCATCTACGGTTTGTGGAATAAAACCCTTGTAAGTCAATGCACTAGCACGCCAGCGCTCTAACTCTAATTGCAATTGTAGCATCTTAGCTTGGGTGTCACGTTCAGCATTGATGATAACGTAACGGCGATAGCTAGGTACGGCTATAGCGGCCAAAATGGCTAAAATGACAACAACAATTATTACCTCAATAAGTGTAAACCCCTTTTGATTAGCTGGGTTTCGGTAACGGCCTGCTAATAAGCTACTTAAGAAATGTTGCACACGGTTACTATACCTAGTCATTAATTGACTCCGATAGCTGCTCATACCATCTAGTCGTAAATAATCGATAGTTCATATCAATAATATTACCACCGCCTGAACCACTAGAATTTTCATTATCAGCATTAGTGCTTGAGCCAGCACAACTACCGCCAGGGCAAGTGGTATCTAGTCCTGATGTATTGTTTGCTGCCCAAGCGCCGCCGAAGTCGATGCGGTTATCTGAGTCGACTAACTCACTGAATGACTGAGTGCCTAGCATGATACGTGTCGTAGGATTCTCTGGATTGAATGCGCCAAATGCCAACTCTTGAATCCCTTTACCTGCGCGTACAAACCCAGCAGTACCATTTAATGAATTGTCCGTTTTTGTCGTGTCTTCTTGCTCGCAAATACCATAAGGTAGACAGTATATTTGACGCTCTGAACCACCAACGATCTGGGCAGCACAACCACTGGTTTCATCATATTTCATCTCTGGGCTATATGCAGTCATATAATAATGCCCACCAATAGCCATGCCATCACCCATAGACTTAACGTTTTTAACTTTACTATTACCATCAAACTGACTTAACGGATAAAACCAACCCTGCGAAGTAGCCACATTTGGTCGCATAGCTGCTTTTACCCCTGACTTAGTTACACTCGCGTTATTTTGGTTAAATGGTAGCTCAGTCAACTCATCTGAAGTAAGATTTTGAGTCGCCAGTGTGACATTGCTATCCTCACCGTATAGTCCTGGACTGGCGATGTCGCGATCGATAATACCAAATAGTCGATCGGACTCATTAGGTATGTCATTACGCAAACGCGATATTGGGTTACTTCTGTCACCAGAGGCAATATTTACTAATGCAAATAGGACGCTATTATCTTTGTAAAAACTCACAGATGGCTGACCATAGAACCGGCGCTGTAGCCCTCTCTCTACTAGCGTACCTGAATTACCATCTAATACTTTTACGATACGACGGGTAAAGTTGTTGATACCTGTACTACCGCTAATAGCCTGTCCATTACGCAAATCTACGCGGAATAACTGACCCCCTAAATCACCAAAATACAGATGATCAATCATGCCATCATCGTCACGGTCTAAAGTTGTGATCTTACCTACCACACTGTGCTTCATTGCTGGCACTTGAATATGCTTGCCAGAAGCGCCTGATGATCGACCTGATATCGACCAGATCACATCACCTGTCTTGGCATCAGTGATATAGACAGCATTACCATCAGCCATTTCTTTGTTACAACCTACAAATGCATTGTCAGACGCATCAAGACGGAATGTCGGGTCTTCATAGCACTCATCATAACCACCACCAAATATAATCACATCTTTGATACTATTTATGCCTGTGCCAACTCTGATCTTACCTGATACTGGCTCACTCCACACTTTACCTAATGCTTGATAATCACCAGTTGCAGCGAGACTAAAGAGCATTTTTGGACTGTCTAGGTTGCTAACATCTAGGCCATACAATCCTTTACCACCTTGACGCAGACCACCATAGGCATAAACTTTGTCAGCAACGATTTTACCAGACGATTCAGATGTGGTAGAGCTAAAGTCATACTTATAGCTACCTTGTACTGACCACGGTGCATCAACACCAAACACAGGTGCATTGACGACAGTCCCTTCAGGTTGCAATGCTTCAATTTGTTCGTTGAGGATAGTTTTCGGAATGAATGCCAAGCTTTCTTGCCCACTATCTGCAGAAGCAATGTGCAAGGCGCCTTCCATCGAGCCAAACATCACATAGTCATCTCGGCTACTCTCATCGGTCGCCACCATGCCTGCATCGGCATCTACTTCACCATCGCCATCAGCGTCTTTGTCGTTTGCGTTGATATTGGCTCCATAAGAGATGAGCGTCGGTCTGGAGTGAATAACACCGCCTAGCACTTTTACATCACCTAGTGGATTGGCAATGATATTCTGAAGTGCTGTCTGCACATCGCCTGTATCATTTATACGATCTGCCTCAGTCTGAGTCGGTTTGGCATCATATCCTAGAAAGCTGAGTAAGTATAATTTACTTAAAGTGGTGTATGACTCATCAAGGTTCCCAAACCCTTGTAGTATACCGTTCGTGACGCCTACTTTAAGGAGTTGTTTTTTGCTACCCACAGTGTTTTCGACGTAAACATTTCGAGTAGTATTGTCACTGGTTTTTGGTGTTTTTAATTGAGCATAAAAGCCACCCGCTGCGATTCTATTGTTTACATTGATACTGACGCCGGCATCGTTCACAATAGTTTCGTTTTGTTTGCTCCAAATATCTTGAGCGTCTGGGTTTAAATCATCAGGGAAGCCATCACCATCTTCATCAATATATAATCTTCTATTATCCTGTCCAAATAATGTAGCTTGCTTGACATGGTACTTTTTCAGGTTACCTGACCATATTGCTGCGTCACTGCCTACCTTTGGCTCAAGCATTGGCAGATAAGCATAGGGCTTCACGCCCAAACTATTAAGCGGATCTGCAGGTACCGTGATAGTACCTGCAGGAGTACTTGGTAAGTCTGCCTTTAGATCCTCAATAACCGATAGCACACTGCCGACGATGTCTTTAGTGTCTTTAGCAAAATAAAAGCCACCTTGTCCATAGCCACCGACGCTATCATAGATGCCAGATTCCATTCCTAAGTTACAAGCATTACGTGCATCGGGGTTGCTTGTAGATATTGCAGAACAGTCATAGAATTTTTTTTCATAATTGTATGGTGCACCATCGCTGTCTGTAAACTTATTGAGTGTGATACTCTTAACCTGATAATTATCTTCATCATCAACTGCACTAAAAGCTTCGCCAAAACCGACCATCGCTGTAGTTACATTTCGTTTAGTACGTAGCTGTTTGGCAAACTCGCCCATACACTCCCATCTGCTATCCTCGCTATCACCCTCCAACAGTCCTCCTGAACTAGGACAAGATGGTGCCGAGGTATTTAAAGCGGTACCCATCATGTTCTTTAGCGCCGTCTCATTATCCATATTACTAGGAAAACCATCAGTCAGCAGATAAACACCTTCTGCACCGCACTGCTGAGTCTCTGGCGCAATATATGATTTATTAGTACCATTCCCACTAACGATATCATTATCAGAAGTATCCATCATTCCACTGTAGGAGTTATAGCTATAACCTCCTAGCGTACTGTTACCAAGCATATAAGCGCCCGCTTCAGTAAATGCTGTGGCTAACGGGGTACCGCCCGAGGGACTCAACCCTTTTAAGAATTCTCTAATTTTATATTTTTGAGTGACATCTAGAGGTTTAGCTGGGACTATGATCCGACCCTGCTTGTTATCACCATAACCGAAAGCACCTACACCCATGATAATATCTTCATTGATACTCTCAAATTCAAGTAACTCTATCATCGCCAGTTTCAGCTTTGACATACGGTCATATACTTTTTCCGTGCCTTTTAGACAATACTCTAAGCGAATACCATTTGGACTTTCAACTATAGGATTATATATGTCAGAATATACATCGTTGGAGCTATCACTCATGATACATACTTGACCATCCGCTCCTACTAATTCTGGCGCTGTATACCGTGTATATGTGTATCCGACATACGTCTTATCAGATGGTATATTGCTACGGTTAGGATAGTAGTAGTAAGTGTAATCATATTGATAATAGTTGCATCCCCTACTTCTATTACAAACTCTTGTATAAGCCTCATATACGGTTCTCCTCTCATATTGCTCATCATCCTGAAAGCTTACACTCCCACCCATACTGCCTGACTTATCCAGCATCAGAGTCAGCGTCGGCTTGTTTGATTCGCTACTAGGTTGATATATAGTCAGATCGCCAAGCTTGTTATAGCTTGCATTGCCACTGCTATCATAAGAGGTACCGGCGTGGGTTGTTACTGATGATACCATGAGCGCACTTACTGCCAACGTGATAGCAGCAGGACGAAACTGTGGTGATGAGGCAAAGGTCGATCGAATGAGTTTCATGTTGAGCTCCTGCTCTATACTAATTATAAATATGGCCGACATTAACTTACCAACTAAGCTATATTACCGCTCAGCGTTAAACCCAACAAATCCTGACAATCTTGAGAAATTGTTCCATCACCTTCACCATAACCTTCATCTATACAGTTTTCTGAGTTTACATCATTCTCTAGTTTTGCTTCTTTAACCAGCACCTTAGCGGGCACACCGATCTTAGCCAAGCATTGATTACGGGTCTCACCAAAATACGTATTCTGAGTAGCATCATCTTCATCAACTCCAGCTACAAATGACGCAGCATTTTCGCTAGGTTTTTTGAGACACTCAGTAATCTCTGAATCTGATACGTTTGATAGTGCTGGCAAAAACGACGTGGAATGTATTCGGAAGCTTGGTGAGCTACTAGTTGCATCGTCTGAATTGATAGTCATCTCTAGTGGCACATTTCCAAAAGGTGTCACAGGCAATGACTGTGTATTAGGTCTGGTGACTGAAACCTGAGTCATAACGTTTTGACGGGCATTGACAAAGTCACTAGCTTGACTAGGCCGACAAAAGCCTCCTGATAAATCTGCTCCACCTATTAACTTGCTTTGTCCAGATGCAGTTATGACAGTCGCTTCAGACATTTTAAAAAAATAGTTTTGACGTGGACGATAACAAAAAATAATTTGGTCACCACGGTTTGAAGTAGCTCCAGTATTCAAAAAATAACCAAAAAATCCAAGCGATCCAAGGATATTAGCTTTTTCACTATTGTAATCTGGGTCATTAATGATATTTTCAACGTTTTTATTCGCAGTGTCTGAAGTATTCAAAAGTAGAGTGTCAACCTGTTCGCTAGTTGCAAGACGTAACGACGTCATACTATTCCGTACAGCAATGACACCTACAACGATAATTAATAGCAGAAACATGAGAACCACGATTAACGTAGCACCACCTTGTGAAGTCGATAACTGACGGTTAGGATGTTTATTCATAGTATTATTACCAAGGCGAGAGCGATTTACACATTAGGTGCTATTTATTCATCTACAATATTTCTTAATGTCACATATGACTCTACTACTGTACGCAAGTACTTTTTACTCAAACTACTATTCATATTAAGTTTTTTGCCTAATACGATAAATTCAGATGAGCCTTCCTCATTCAACGTTGCATTATCAGAACGCAAAATCAAACCGTACTTTATACCTACAACTGGTGGTTGATCATCTAGGTCTAAAGCCAAGTAATCTTTTACCGTATAATACTGTAGCTGACTGCCCTTTCTAGTCGACAACAATATATCGAAGTAATCCACATGAGTCATAACCTCTTGACCAGCATCGCCAAAATCTCTAATTGAATTATTTGCAGTAAATTCAACAGATTTGGATAGCTTTTCATCTGGCCTGCTTTGCTCAGTATAATCATCCATTATTTCGGTAATATACTTTCCTGCATCACAATACAAAGAGAGCTCTGTAGGTTTTGCTGCGTCAGGTGCCTTTATGTAGAAACGCTCTACAATAATCTGGCCGTCAATGACTTCCTTTACTCCACCTATAGTGACCTTTCTTGGGCCTAGCGCCAACTTACCTTCACAGTCATACATGTCTTGTGGCGCACGGTACTGTATGGTCAGCTGACTACTTTTCGAGCTCATATTGCTCGCTCCAGACCATTCATTTTTCTCCGTACTTACCGTTTGATCACTAGTACGAGTTAATAAGGCCACTTTTACAGGGGAGCCGTTTAAAGTAATGTTTTTGGGTACTTTTGGATCACCACCTAAGTCTTTGGGATTACGAAAATTATCTAATGCATTGTTTCCTTCTTCATCTTCTAACGCATTATCAGCACTGGTTAGTATGATGCCTGAACCAGGCTGATCGGCTGCAATTTTATCTGCTAAGCCCAAATTTGCAAGACGGGCTTTTCTTTCTATTATAGGTAAATTAAAGGCAGCATCTTCGACTAACTCTGAGGCGCTTGTTTGTATGCCTGCTGTTTTCGCATTGATCATATAGACTTGTACTGCAGCAGCAGATACGAGCAGACCTAAAAACAGCGATACCATGAGTTCTATTAATGTAAATCCCATTTGGCGTTTTGAATAATTCTGAAGCATTGAGATTCTCATTAATAGGCCTCCACTATCAAACAGTGAGACCCTGCTTTGTAAGAACCATTACTATCTCCACAAGCATTATCTTCATTGTCGTCTAAAACAGGTATTGTCATCCCCCACGAAGTAATAATGCATTGTCTAGCGTTTATATCAGCCATATCTGGGCAAGCTGTCATATTTAGCATGATGTCTTGCTCACAGCCTAAGTTGGCTGCTTGCCATGTGTTCAATGCTGCTATTTCTTCCGGACCACAAGCATCTGATTTGCAGCTATTTTGATCAAAACCGCTGCTTGCTTCTGCCACTTTTGCACAATACTCGGTGATATTGTTTGTACCTTGATTCAAAGTGTTTAACTCTGTCATAAAGTCATCAGTAGCTAAAGTGTTCAATCGCATGTTTTCTGATAGCTGTTTTGACATACTCATAGCACGACTACGTACTAGGCTTTCGTCTGTAGCACTTAACGCATTTATTTGCAAAGCGCTAAAGCCTAAAACAGCAACAGCTAATAATAACAAGGCTACCATCACCTCAATTAAGCCGACTCCCTTTTGAGTATTCAACCTAATCATTAACACGTTCCTCCAATTGCAGTACTTATACTAGCTACTTCATTGACAAAAACTTGTATTGCAGTAGATGAATTTTTATCGTCACAAATAGTATAGGTTATTTCATTAGCACGCTTACTTGGTCTAAATATTACTGTTGTCGTCGATTCATCCGTTTTTATATTGCTGTTACCACTATAGCCATAGCTTGCAATTTCAACTGAGTTATCACTCTCTATAATCAAGGTATGAGTGTCAGTATCAACATTTAATTCCATTGGCTGACGACGAATAACACTCTCAACTTTAGCTTCTTTTAATGCATTAGCAAGCGTAGCCGCCGTCGATTTAACCCGCTGGTTTGCAAGTTGGGTACTAATATTCGGCGCCGCAATACCTACAATAATGGCAAGAACAGCAATGGTTACCATTAGTTCAATCAAGGTAAAACCTGAACTTGTATTTTTTAACTTAGGTGATAATTTGTTCAAAGATGCGTTCACATCATGTTCCTATTTAAAACTGCAATTATCTGTCTTTTACTTATGACGTATTGATTATGATTATCTTATGCTTCTGTCTGACTAATATAACTTTCTACATATATTTCTCTAGTGATATGCAATTTTCATTCCATGATATCTAGCTAACATTAGCTAGTAAAACCTACAGACAGTATCTAATGCACCTGATTTATAAACTAATTTCCTAAAAAATGATTTCGACATCCAGCTCAGAATAACAAATTAGTATACATATCTATAACAATATAGCGTTAGGAAATATATTAGCAATAATTAGATATTACTGACAAAGATATATTGGGTTTATGATTTGCTACCATGCGCTAATACGTAAGCAGAAATTTGATAACTATTATGGCTGCTATCAGTTGTTGATTTTACTGCTGTAGGTGAAATGAACGCTCGCGCTACAGCTTGTAAGCTCGCACCTGTGGTAGATACGTCATCAAATAGTATTAAGTGTTTTGTAGGAGGGTTTTCGATTAGCGCAAAGGCGTTGTTTAAGTTACTAAGGCGTTCGGCACGAGTCAGTCCTTGCTGGCTCACTGTATCATCAATACGCTTAACACCTTGCCATAAAGGAATTTGCCAATGTTTAGACAATTGGGCAGATAAAATACTAACAGGATCGAACCCGCGTTTGACCAATCGTTGACTTGTCGTTGGCATAGCAACAATCACGCTGTTATTGCGATGACAACCGTATGGACGCGGTAATTGACGTATAGCATGTAATAATAACGGCAATTTTGTCATATCCTCTTGATGCTTAAATGCTCGGATAGCTTGACGTATTGGATACTCATAGTAAGTAGAGGCTTGAATAGATAGAGATATACTAGGAGCGATATCAACTTCAAAAGGTCTTGGTAACCAAGTGATATCGTTGTGACAGTGAGCACAAAGTAAACCACTGCTCAAATAGCTGTTCGCTTGATGAATGATATCAGTAAGAAAAGAGTGTTTCTTTAAGGCTATCCGTGTGGGCGGCTTACCCCTTATACCCTGTAGGCTAGACGGCGCTTGATGCTGCAGTAGTTGAGATTGTGGTGTACTATGATAAATACGGCATAGTTGGCAGCGCATATCTATATACTCTGCCAACCATAGTCCAGTTTGATAAGGCGCTAAACGGCGCATAAATTATTATTTGTCATAACTTTTAATAAATTTCACCTATATTAGCGCCCTTCTCAAATTAAATCCCTTTCCAATCATTGAGTACGATACCAAAGCCGATAGAGGTGTTTTCATGATTGTAATCAATAATCGACTCACCATATCCTTGGAATAGCTGCACCATACCATTGACGTTCTCTGATATAGGATAGATGTAGTCGATTTGCGCTGCACCTTTATTGGTACTTGGGTTATAACGCAACGTACCACTAATACTTTGCTGATCTGATAAGTCATATAAGAATTTGATATCACCATAGCCCATGTAATCTTCGATATCTGGGTTGTCATCATCGCTACTACTTTCATTATTTACTCGAGTCCATAGGCGCGGTATAACTGAAAGTTTGCCCCATTCTGCCCCTGCCATTAGATAAGCTCGGTTCCATGAACGCGATAACGGATCATCTTGTCCATTCGAATGATGGACAGCACCTGCGCCCAACATACGTAGACGTCCACCAAAAGGCAGATCTGCTGTCACTGGTTGGGTCAGGAATATTTCAGGTTGATAATCGGTAGCACGGAACGGACGTGAATTATCTTCGTTGTAAACTTGCCAATGTGATTCTTGGGTATAACCAAACCATAAATCAGCACTGGTATCGAACAGGTCTTCTGCGACCTTTGTTTTTAGAGACAACTGGAATTTTAGCTCAGTCTCACGTATGTCATTAGAATCAAAAGGCTCCGCTTCTTGTGATGGTGTGCTTGGACTTAAATTGGGATCCAAAGTATAGAATAAGGGCAATAAATATGTTGGCCGATAGGGTCTTACTGTCCAAGTACCACGCTCACTGTTTTGATCTAAGTCATAAGATAAGCTGAGTGGTGAGAATTTTTCGATGTCTGTTTGAGTAACACCGACATTTTCTAAAATCTGTGCCTCAGTCTTTATTTCAGTATCTACTTCTACGCTATCACTTTCCTGCAGTTTGCTGACTGCGGACTGCTGATTGGTCATTAAGATGGTGTCTGCATTTTCAACTGTTGTACCACTCATCGCCGTTTGAGACTCAGCCAAGACCACCTTTGGGTTACCTGAGATCGTGCTTTGAAACGTCTTTGCCAAATCAACAGGTTGTTTGGTTGTAGTATAACTTGGCGTTTTACCTTGCTCAGCAACCTTGTCAAAACAAGCTAAACGAGCCGCACTAGACTGTACTTGAGTACATTCAGAAAATAGTTCGGCTTGTTTAGCAATAAATTCTTTGCTGATTATTTTGCTGCTTTGTGTGCTCACATTAGAAGATATCGCATTGTTATCGAGATCCTGTAATAGGTCAAGATCCTCATATTCAAACGCAGCTTCGGGTGCTGGCAGTTCGTTATAGGTTTGAGAGTCATCAGCAGCTTGTACTTGTATCGCGGTACAACCCAACGCAAGAGCAACTGCAATACGAAGAGGCATATTTGCATTCTGGTAAGACGGTTCTTGGCGACGCTGAGTAATAGTATGGGCAAACATAAGTGTCCTTTATCTAACTAGCACAGTGCTAGCAGAGTATATGAGGTAATCAATATAGCCATTAGCGTTATCGCTAAAATAGAATTGACTAAGTATGTCAGTTAATCGCAGATATTAGGAGCAGAAAAAAAGGAAATGGTTGCCCCTGCTGCATTGTTTCTTTATTGTAATGAAAATATAAGCATGATACTAGCTTTATCGATAGTTAAAATAAGCACCCATCTATATAATTATATATATAACAAATACTTATTAAATATTCTATCTTATGAATTTAATGATATTAAAAAAGCCAGCATACTCTTTTTAGTATACTGGCCTTGTTAATACTCTTAAGAATTTTCAAAAAATCACACTGGCTTTTTAAGCATTAGTTATCAAATATTAATCATTCAGCGCATCCAATGTCTGCTCAAACTCTACGCGACCTATCTCACCGACTTGTTGCTGTGTCAGCTGACCTTCTTGATAGTATAGCAGCGCAGGCGGACCGAACAGCTTATAACGTGACAAAATGGCTTTTGATTCTTCGGTTGTTTCTGTGATATCAAGCCTCACTAGTTGCCAGTCTTGCATTTGATCTGGACGATTATGAAACAAGTTCTTATCCATAATGCGGCACTCAATACACCACTCTGCTGTCAGATCGACAATCACATTCGGATTGGCTGCTACAATGGCATCTAACTCAGCCAACGTAGTGATCGTTTTATCCGTAGTGCTACCATTATTTACTGGTTGACCAGATGTTGACTGTACCATCATCGGTGCTGAACCCAATGATGCTAATGGATGCAAGCTATCGTCATTGCCCAGTGCAGCGCCAACAATTAAACAGGCTGCCCAAATACCGGCGATAAGGCTCAATGCTTGAGTCAGCATACGACCTTTACCCAGCCAACTCCACGCCCATGTTGCCACAACCATAAACCATAACGCCCATACCATAAGCATAACTGGCGATATAAAGACACGTTCAATCAATAACAAGGCTACAGCAAATAGTAATAAAGCAAAACCTTGTTTGACCCAATTCATCCACTCGCCCGCTTTTGGCATAATCTTGCCTTGAGTAGCACCAATCAAAATAAGTGGCACTGACAAACCAAACCCAAGCATAAATAAAGCGGCAAAGCCGAGCAAAGGACTACCAATAGTAGAAACCGCTAATAATGCCCCAAACAATGGTGCGGAAACGCAAGGCGACACGACTAACGCAGATAAAAATCCAGCAATCAAACTGCCGCCTGTACTACCAAGCTTACTGTCGCCTGCTTGACTTAACCCTTGCATTTTTTGACTAATCGCTTGTGGTAATCGCACACTGAAAAGCCCCAGCATGTATAGCGCAAGTAGTACAAACACAATGGCAAAGCTGATGAGAATAACAGGGTTTTGTAGCCAACCAATAATACCTAAAGATTCACCAAAGACTGCGATGACAGCGCCTAAAATACCATAAGCAGTCGCGACCCCAATCGCATAACTGGTGGTCAAGACGACACCGCGTTTGACCGTTGGGTTTTTTTCACGGGCGACAATATTCGCCACAATAGGTAGCATTGGTAGAACACACGGCGTTAAAGCTAAGCCTAAGCCTGCTAAAAATAATAATGCTAACGCCAACCAAGGGTGAGAAGCTAAACCAAAAGGATCGCCATCGACAAAGCTATTGTCTAAGGCGCTTTCGCCATTAATTGTCTCACCCGATACGTTGCTGTCTGCTGCAGAAATCGTACTCATCGCCGCACTACTGTCTAAAGAGTCATACTCTACAGCGCTGTCATCTATTAAGTCATAATCAATAGCACCATCTTCTGTCAGAGCTTTCGTATCATCAGGTACAGCATTATCAAGAACTGCTGTACTTGGCTCTTCTGGTGTCTCGGTAGCATTTGCAGATGAATTAGTTGTACTCGCAGTACTATCGCTATTTACCGTTGCCTGTGCCGAGGCGGCTTCAATACTGACAGTCGTATTAATCTTTTCAGGTGGATAGCACAGTCCCGCTTTTGCACAACCCTGCCAACCGACAACAATAGCAGCATCTTCTATATTTTCACCACTGTTGTTCGTCAGTGTGGTGGTAGCGACCATGTTTGCTTGATCAAATACCAACACCTGACCGAAGGTCGGATCATCTATTGAATAAGGTGTCTGGCTGAAGGTAAAAGGTGCAGCAGTCACGCCAGCGGGTAGCGTAAGCTTGATTTGTTTTTTATAGACATAATACTCAGGAGTGATATCGAAGTTAATAGCCAACCGCGTACCCGATTCGACAGGAGTGCTATTCGTACTCACCTGAAACGCTTGATCTACTGGCAAAAATTTTGACTTTGATGAGCTTTCACTACTACCGAAAAGATCACCTAATCCTGCCGCTTGTACCGTTGATGTCGCTGATAAACCTGTCAGCAATGAACCACTAGCGATAGCAAGCGCTAAGATACGGGCTTTTTTTGAATGAGTAGATACGCTAGATGATGAGGACTTTCGTGATGTCTTGATGGACATGAATGGCTACCTATTATTACCGATATATGGATCAATCTGCTCGATATTTATCTGCGTGTCGCCGCAATATCTATCTTGGTTTTAACTTTTTCTGGTGGATAGCATAGTCCAGCGGTTGCACACCCTTGCCAGCCAATAATAATAGGTGCGTTTTTGGCCCCCTTACCATTACTCGTCGTCAACGTCGTGGTTGCAATGACACTCCTTTGCGTAAATACAGGAACCTGACCAAAGGTCGGATCATCGACTGATACTGGTGCTTGATTAAAAGTAAACGGCGTAGCGCTTATTCCTTTAGGGAAGCTCAACGTCAGCTTATCTTTATAGACATAATGCCCTGGCGTAATCTCAAAGCTGATCGACAATCGTGTGCCTTTAGAAGTCGCTTTGGTATTACTGACTACCTGAAAAGCTTCATCAACTGGTAGGAATTTTGATTTTGCTGAGGAACTATTTTTAAATAAGTCATTTAGCCCTGCTGCTTGTGCATTGATCGACGTCATTGACAAGGCAGTTGCCAACGAAGTACTTGCAACTGTTAGAACCAATTTATAAAGATTTTTAGAAAAGTATTTATTAGACTTTTGAATCGACATAGATGATTACCTTTAATTGCAGTTTGCGATGACTGTTTTGCTGAATACCTAGATATATTTATAGCACTGACTATAAGGCTTGTATTAAACAGCAGGCAGTTTGTCTACTGATAAAAAATATCAACCAATAGAAGAGTATTGGTTGATATTTATAAATTATTGAAAGCGCATTAATGAATGAGTATTTCATTCTACAAAGCTATATCAGTATTAGAGTTTATACTCTATACGTCTATTATTACGCTTTATAGCTGAGCATAAAGATCCGTATCTTGCCCTTCGCCACCTTGTTGCCCATCAGCACCCAACGAAAACAAATCATAAGGTCGCCCTTCACTACCTGGTGCAACATACTGCATCTCATTTTCCCAGCCATCGGTTGGATAACCACCTTTGATATACCCACCTTCAGGATAGTTTTTTGCATCAGCAGGCGGTGTCGTAAGCGCTTCTAGACCTTGAGCAGTTGTCGGATAGCGCGAATTATCAACCTTGTACATATCTAGCGCGTTTGAGACAGTAGCAAGCGCAGTCTCAGTTGTTTTAACACGGGCCCTATCACTTTGACCGACTACTTTTGGTACCACCAAGCCAGCAAGAATGGCTAGGATAACGATAACAACCATAATCTCGATAAGAGTGAACCCTGCTTGACCAGACTCTCTCGCTGCACTGCAGTGCATGGCTGAAGCAGCTATCTTGTGGTCATTTGCAATATTTGAATGGGATTGCGTATCCTGAATAGCACTTTTTGGCGTCATATTTACTTGGAATTTATTAGTCATAATCATCGCTTTGGTCATCGCAGTTATGTAAACAGTAAAAGTGGCGTTCTATCGTGGCTCTCATCAATGAGCTCTAAAACTATCGTCACTATAAACCATGGTTTTATTTTTATCCAGCGCAGTGCCCAGTTTGAGTTTGGGTTTACTATTTTAACCGAAGCTAAATGTTGGCTGACCCAAATGTGCGATTATTAACTCGCGCTTACTATAGCGCGAGGCGCTTATTCACCATAGTAGAAATATCGTCTGGTCAACAATATACAACAGTAAGCAAACCTTAAGAAAGCTAATCCAAGGTTTAGTAAGCAAGTTAAGTGATCAGAATAGAATAAAAAATAGTTAGATAGAGATTTTGGAGATTGAAATTTAGCTATAAGTAAAGAATATGATAGTTCACTGGCTAGCGCATGAACCTAGCCTGCTAAATCATTCATATTGACGATGGGTAGCATAACCGCCATCACAATAATCATGACTACCACACCCATTAGTACCAGCATTAGAGGCTCAAGTAGTGATAATAAGGTGCTGATAAAATTGGTAGCTTCTGCCTCCTGCATATTGGCGGCACGGCTAAGCATACCTTCAAGCTCACCTGAGTTTTCTCCACTTTTTATCATCTGTACCATCATCGGCGGAAAATAAGTAGATTTCTCTAGTTGACTAGACAAGCTAGAGCCTTCTGTCACCCTGTCAGCAGCAGTGATAATAGTTTTTTGAATATGTAAATTGGTCGTGACCGCGGCACCGATATGTAATGCCTCAATTAACGGTACTCCCGAACGTACTAGTATCGCAAGGGTACTAGCAAATCGTGCGGCATTCAGTCCTTTGGACAATCTAGCTAATATGGGCAATCTAAGCACCACACTATCAATTGATAATTTGCCTGCCTGCGTTTGGGCAAAACGGTAGAATAAAAAAGCGGTACTTGCCAATACCAATAGTATCAACCACCACCACTGAGTAATAATATTCGATAGCGTGAGAACGACTTGGGTAATGAGAGGTAGCGCTTGCTCAGATTGCTCAAAAACTTTGACAATCTTGGGTACGACGAAACTCATCAGTCCCATAATTACCGCAACTGCCATGACCATTAGGACAATCGGATAGACCATTGTCCCTTGGATTTTCTTTTGGAGGGCAAAACGGTTTTCGGTGTAGTCTGCTAGCTGATTGAGGATAAGGTCAAGATGACCAGATTTTTCGCCTGCGGCGATGGTGGCGATATATAACGGCGGAAAGCTAGCAGCTTGTTGTAGAGCACGCGCTAAACTCAGCCCTTCTAAGACATGTGAGCGCACTGCAAGCATTAGAGATTTGATATGAGTCTTTGGTGATTGCTTAGCAACCGCGGCTAAGGTTTCTTCGAGTGGGATACCCGCTGCCAATAATACAGATAACTGACGTGTCAGCAATGCCAACTCGTATGCGGACGGCTTTTTATAGCGGCTTTTGCTTTGATTTTGTTTGTCGTTGACAGGGTTGACTTCAACTGGTGTCCATTGCTTATCACGCAGCTGCTGGCGAATTTGCCTTGCAGAATCCCCTTCTAGCAAGCCTTTTTGAACCACGCCGTGGTCGTCAAGCGCTTTAAAGTGATAGGCAGGCATAGCAACAGATATCCTAAAGGGCTTACAGGTAGACAGTTATAATGTGTGATTTAACAGCAATATATGAACTTAATATATTGATCTCAAAACAATGGCGTTGAGTCATTACTATCAGGCATCAAACCTTGTAATAACAAGACATCCAAATGCTGCTGCTGTAGCTTTTTATCAAAATCATTAACCTCAGCGATCAGCATTCTTTCAATGCGTTTATCGCTCGCAAAAACGCTCAAGCGTGCACAGATAACAGCCAACTGATAAATACGTTTTTTGCAATAACCGTCTAAACCTTGTAATAGCCTGACCATATATGGCGTCTCCAGACTGGCATAGTCATAGTCAGCGACAACCTGCTGTCCAAGGGCTGTAACGCCATAAGTAATCGACAGATGGGCACAATAATAACAACTGAATAAATAACCAACCACATGACCGATATAATAGCCTCGATCGTAAGTAAAACTACTCACGCCAAAGTGCCCAAGTACATAACTGTTGAGGCTGCCTTGGTCGCGAATCGGCTTGCCGTGCTTTAACTTACCAATCGTAGCAAAGCACAATGGGTTGCGACCATCTTGAGTTGTTAACTGCCAACCAGCGGGCTGCTGCGCAGGCATATGACGCACGATATCTGCAATGATGTCATCAACCACATGTAGCTGTTGCCAGAGTCTTTCGAGCTTATCCGTATCCATCAGGCCGCGTTTATCAAGCTGCTGCGCCAGTAAGTATTGCTGATATTCTGCAAATTGCGGCTTCAAGGTCTGTACTAAATAAGTAGGACGCGTATTGGCAGATGCCATATATAACAATCGAGTACGCTCGTGCTGAGCACGATAAAGCGCAACACGCTGCGTAGCGATACCGGTTTCTTGAGTAGCAGGTTTTGCAGCTACAGCAAGGCTATCGGATGTTTCAGACGTTACTAATTCAGTTGTTGCTTCATCGGCATCTGACAAGGTAAACAGTTTTAATAATGCCGCTTTATCAAGTGTCTCTACCGTGTCATTTTTTGGCGTGTCTTTGTCGGCATTCGGGTTCTCTATAGCAGTGCTCTTATTAACATTACTTTCTGTTTTAGCAGTTGTAGCAGTCTCTTGTTGGCCTTTGCTTTCTACATTTAGCTTTGCGGTCGGTTCAGTCATAACATACCATCAGCAGCGAAAATAAACATCGTCTCAATCCTTTTATAGACCTATCATATAAGGACGTATAATGCGTTATAAAATTAACGCTTTTGTCTCGACGACTCATCAACCCATAGTACCTGAACACAGACTCATTGTCAGCTGCCCTTAACTAAAATAGCCATAGCAAGTTACCAGAGGTCTTATATCTATGAATGACTCAACATTTATAAATAATATGTATTCACAAACTAAAAAAGCGCTAATGACATATAAATGACCTTAGCGCTTCTAATCGAGATTCTACTTAGTTAACTTGAATAAACAGCCACTAGAGCTATGCAAGATTGTTTTGTCGATACTGCTGACGGTATGCTTTTGGCGAGACACCATATACACGTTTGAACGCCTGACTAAAGGTCGAGTCTGAAGCATAACCCACCATCTCGCTGATACGGCTAATACTGTTTTGCTGTAAGCGTAAATAGCGTGCTGCTAACCGTAAGCGGTAATCAATCAGATAAGTCAGTGGCGGCATACCGACAGTATCTTTGAAACGCTGCGCAAAGCTGGAGCGCGACATTCCTGCTACTTCGGCAAGCTGATGAATGGTCCAGCTTTCACTCGGTGCCCCATGCATCGCAGCTAGCGCCTTAGTTAAAAACGGATCTTTCATGGCTTTGAGCCAGTTTTCTGTGGCTTCAGGTAAGCTTTCAATATATACGCGCAAACACTCAATCATCATAATACTTGCCCAATGATTGATTACAGCCGTTTTTCCCATACGCTCACGCTCAGACTCTAGCGTTAGTAGTTTTATTTCTACATCAATCACTTCAAATCTACCATCAGCGGCATCATTAAGCTCAGGTAATATCGATGGCAGCACTGACAGTAAAGGATTAATCATCTCTTTGTCATACTTGCATTCAATCAGTATCAAAGATGAATTGGGGTCTCCATCACCATTGATATCAAGCGTACCATCTTTGCAATTGCTTAGTAGCTTATCGAGCGGTTCGGCAACTTCACCATGGTAGTTGAGTGCGTAGCTTACATGTTTGTGCGCATTCGGAATCATGATCATGTCACCAGCGTGAGCTTCTCGTAGACCATTTCCAACATCGATGCAAAACCCACCAGACATTACTAAGTAGAATAAAATAGTGTCTTTTCTAGTGATAGAATAAGACCAGTTGCCAGTGCCATTTAGACGATAATACTTAGTTTCAAATAAATGTACGTTTTGCAGCAATACACTTAGTGCGTCCATCAATCAATTCCTCAACAATACAGATTAATAACGGTTTATTCTAAAAAGGTAATAACGTTCCCGACATCATGCTCTGTCGGTTTGCCATATGCCAGTGCTCACTCCAATAGATATTTGCTAGGCAATACAATGGCGCAATAATACTTAAATATGATGCACGATTTAGAATTTCATGTCTAATTACTTATTAGCATTACTAAATAGTGATAAAGTAGACACGGTCATACTAAACCTTAAGGAAAGTCTGTATAAAATTTTAATGAAAGGGTAGGAGTTTATCTAGTATTGAAAGTACTATTAAACTTGATATGTTTACTCTTATAGAAGTAATAGAAAGTTAAAATCAAATAGACACAAAAAAATCGCCATCAAGGGCGAGTGCTATTATTTATATTTTTATATAAAGGTAGGATTTACATGCAGATAAAACAAAATATGGGGCGACTGATGGGACTCGAACCCACGACAACCGAGATCACAACCCGGGGCTCTACCAACTGAGCTACAACCGCCATAATTATTGCCAAAGAAGAGGCAAGATTTGCAGGCTAAGTGGTGCGCCTGGCAGGATTCGAACCTGCGACCACCTCCTTAGAAGGGAGATGCTCTATCCAGCTGAGCTACAGGCGCTCTTAGAGGACTTTTATATACTAAACTTAATTTACGATATATTTTACTATATCAAAAACTAAATCGTTATACATAAAAAAAAGCCTGTAAGGCTCTTGAAATAGATGGTCGGAGTGATAGGATTCGAACCTACGACCCTCTGGTCCCAAACCAGATGCGCTACCAAACTGCGCCACACTCCGAAATTTTCTATTATCACGATAATTTGTTGATTAACTCGTTGTTGGTGATGCCGCTAACTTGTTAATGTTCCTCGCTATCGAGGTGCACATATTAAGGGGTAAAGGCGATTGTGTCAACACCTATTTTCAATTAATTTAAAATAATCGCTAATTTTTTTAAAATTACGTCAATTTTGCCAAAATAGCGGTAGTAAGACCCTTTATTTATTTATCTATCAGTCACTCACGCTGTCACTGACGACCGTATTATGTTTCATCCAGATGTGGCAACACGTCACCGTTGAGTGTACCCGTCAGAACATCAAACGGCATTAACCATAAATGGGCATTAGCTGATGCACTATTTTTGACATCATCGCTAATGTCGCTTTTAGTATCACCACTGCCACAGTGAATTTGTTGCTTGAGTGCCGCTGGCTGCCTATCACCTCCTAGCACCGGGTAAATTAACCAGACCTGTCCTGCTAAGTAAGCTTGTGCATAGCTGGTCAATTGATAAGCGTCGCTTGCACTAATTGCAGCGGCATGCGGTAAATGTTTCCACTTAATATCGATGACGTGGCTGTAGCGTCCTCTGGTCTTGTCTTGAGCTGTAATTTGACTAACTACTATATTACTCTGGTTATGATAATCATCAGAGACAGTTTTGAATATCAGTAAATCAGGCCGTATAGATAAGCACGCCAATCCCTCAGCATCGTTTAGCCAGACACTTTTGGTTTGATACAAAGGATGATAGTTGCTACTAATCTGTTGAAACATTGATGCGATACGCTGACTTGCCCATTGTTCAAAAGCTTGATTCATATCAATCAACAAACACAATCTTATCTGAGAGCTATTTTGTCTACCTGGATCGATACCGTTGCCTGTCGCAGCCGTCGTCTGCTTCAACAGCCAATATGCTAGGTTTACTAACTGCTGCGCGGCATGCAGTTTTTGCTTTTGAAGTGGTTGAACGTCTAGCTGATGCTTTGCTTTAGCATATATTACTGCTATCTGCTGTATTTCACGGTTATTTAGCGTAGACACCTGCTGCCATGGCTGCAACAGTTTTGAAGAAACAAGCTGGGGTAATAAAGGCATTAAGTAAACCAATGCACTCTTAATCAACCGATTGGCCAACATGTCATGACTTAATACACTACTTTCACAGATGAACTTATGCGGTTGCATACTATTGTGACGCAGTTGTTCTTTGATGAGCAGTCGACCTTGCAGTGATGCCTGATTGTCAATCTGAGCCTGATAATGCTTGGTTGGTTGATAATCAATCAAACGCTGCAAAAATTGCTCAATCAGCCAGTCTGATATAGGCAATGCTTTTAACGGTAAAGGAGTGGACTGAGAACTAAATTGACCAAAATTCTTCGTATTGGGTAGCTTACGATTGTTGCTCGTATCAAGATGTATCAAGTCCGATAGCATACCTTGTACCCAGTAACGGGTCTGGACAATATCGCTGGTCTGAGTAGACTGGTTTAGCTTTGGCAATATCTCAAGCGTCATGCCACTGGGTAGTAGAATAATCCCGATATAATGCCCAACTTTAAGCTGCCATTGTCCTTGCTTACGCTTGATAGTAAATACTGCAAACTCTTGCGCTATTAGCCAATCGAAATCAGATGCTTGCAAAAAATCATGCACGGTCAGACGTTGATGCTCAAACACGGTAATAACATTCATCGTAACGACACTACTGTTAGGAATACGAGTCTGACGACTAATTACCCTAATAGAATGTTCCTTGGCGTAGTATGGATTATTCGTTATCACTGAACAGTCACCCTGCTAGTACAAACGCTGATAGATAGCAGCATTGTTAAACTCACCATCTTTAGCAATCAAGTCGGCATTGATAGTATAACTATTCATACTCATAGACTGTCCAAGAAAAGAACCCTGCCCTGCAAACATTTGGGGTTCAGCAGAAGCGTTGTTTTGGTGGCTCATCGGATTATACAAGTCGTCACTCATCAATGCTTTACCGTCCTGTACGAACTGCTTGCTCGTTGGTTGCTGCTCATCCCTAAAGATATACTGCAGCACAGTCATTTGACCACCAGCTGCTTGAGCCAATTGGGGAATAATTTGTTCAACGAGAACTGTTTGTAACTGCTCTAGCTGAGTGACTGCAAATAAAAACGCATGTCCTAACTGCGCCTCTACTCCCAGTGTCTGCACGATACGTCTATTCAAGCCTGTTAGTAATTTACTCAAATCTATCGCACCTGCTTCTAAACCATCAGATAGGCCGATATCAGTGTCATTGCTGTCATAAATTGTCGATAGTAAATTAGGCTGCGGCAGACAATCAATAAAGCGAAAACGTCGGCGTAATGCCATATCAAGTGGCGCTAAAGAATGATCTTGGGTATTCATCGTGGCATAAATATCGACATTGGCAGGAACACTAAAAGTACGCCCAGAATACGCCAAACTCACTGTCATCGCATTCGGCTTGCCCGCTCGTTTATCAGGCTCTATCAAGCTAAGAAGCTCACCAAACACTCGTGATACATTAGCACGGTTAATTTCATCAATTAGTATTGCATAACGCTGCTGAGGGTCACGGGCGGCACGTTGGCATAGCTTCAGGAATGCTCCATCTTGCACCGCGTAACTCATTTGAGTTTGATTAGCGGAGCTATTATTTGCTTGAGTGGCGCCACTCATGACAGGTCGTATACCTTCTACAAACTCTTCATAACCATAGGCTTGATGGAAGCTCACCATACTAAAACGCTGCTGACCGATGTTTTGATTTTGATGGATTTGGTTGTCACGCTGTGCCTGCTGAAACTCTACTAATTGCTGTGATAAATCTTCTAGTAGCACTATACTTTCAGGCAATAAATACCACGATCCACTATTGTCTTTATCAAAATAAGCTTGGCTAGCACGATTATCAAAACTGACTGTTTGAGAGTTCGTAGGACTATGTCTGCGTAACTCTAACCAAGCTGTACTATCCAGATTTTTATCACGTGAGTTCTGAGCAGCCTTCGTCATAAAAAAAGGATGATCAATAATTTCTCGAACCTTTAGCAAATCTTGCTGTTCAGCGCGTAAGTCTAAAAACACCAAACATAATACTTCGCGCCAGCTTAGACCTTGTAGTAGCTGCTCTAATAAGTCTTCATTTTCAGTCTTGGGTAGATAGTCGGTATATTGCTTCGCGATTTGCAGCAATCTATAGGTTTTACCTGTACCAGCAACGCCCGTATAAATAATATTGGTCGGTTCATGAGCAGACATATCAGGCATAACGTTATCCAGCGGCATTGAAAACAGGTTTGAAACAGACATGCTAACATTTTGTCATTATAACGTGGCTGTCTATTGGCATGGTAACTATAGTCAACCCTCTATAAATTAGATACGGTGTCAGTCTCACTTAGTCTGCTATTTGTAGCCCTTTCACTCGGCTTCCTTGTATCTAAGTTATATTGAACTGACTATACCAATCACTTAATAATACTAATGTCCAAATGATACTGATATATAAGATAACTAGGCTACTTTAAATGGCGATCTAAACTGATGACATAACCTAGCAACATAGCCACGCTACCATTGTTTTATAAGCGCAGCAGTTCATGCTAATAATAGTAGGAAGACAATGGTTGATGTAACATAGTATTTGCAGCGGATTTTATAATCTATATTTTTCGCCACTATCATAAAAAGCTGTATTAAGAATGTCATTCAACTCATTTACGTCAAGGAATTTTGTATGCCAGGATTATTAAAAAAACTACCCACCAAGTTGACCAATAAACTGCCAGCCAAAGCATCTGACAGCACAAAATCATCAGTTGAGAAACCCAGCAGCACGCTAAAACCAATTAGCAATCAGTTTACTAAACTGTTATCCGTCACCAAATACCTGCCTGCTGGAGCACGCTCAAGTATTTTATCTAAAGCCTTTGGTAAGGTTGTCCCATATGTCGGCACCACTGGTATTTATTATGAGACGGTAGAACCAAACCAAGTCGTCGTCAGTCTCAGCAACAATAAAGCCGTCCAAAACCATATCGGTTCTATCCATGCAGTCGCCATCACGTTATTGGCTGAGACGGCAACGGGGTTTATTCTGGGTTTAAACTTACCCTCTGACCGTATCCTGCTGATTAAGTCTTACTCAGTAAATTTCCATCGCCCGATCAAAAAAGGTCAAATTGCTGCTGTAGCAAGCTTGTCTGACGAGCAACGTTTGGATATCCTAAATACTCCAAAAGGTGAGATGGTTATCCCTTGTGTCATCAAAGATCGTGAGTCTGACAGCGACCGCGATCCAATTGTGGTTGAGATGATTTGGGCATGGATACCAAAAGCTGAACTAGAGGCACGTCGGCAAGGTAAAGCGTTTGAAAAAGTCGCAGAGAATGACACTAAGACCGAGGCACCAATCGAAGAAAGCGATGTATCATCTACTCAACACAATAGTGATGATCAGTAGTTAATACACAATTGATAACCAACAAACTCAATGAGGAAACAGTATGTCTAAACTTAGTACTTCCCTATCTACGCTATCGCTCGTCGCTATGTGCTCATTGGGTTTTGTTCATAGCGCTAATGCCAACACGACGACTGCTGTTAGCATTGCTAATTCTAGCCCTGTTTTCTTAGGTGATGGCGGTACTTATCCTTTTTCAGAAGCCGTACGCGTGGGCAACACATTATATATGTCAGGGCAAATTGGCTTTAAAGATGGCAAGCTGGTCAAAGGTGGTATCAAATCTGAAACCAAGCAAGTATTAGATAATATCCATAGCACGCTATTAAAATACGGCTACCAACAGTCTGATATCGTTAAATGTATGGTTATGCTGACCGACATGGATGATTTTGATGACTTTAACAAAGTCTACAAGGCTGAATTGATGAAACCATATCCTGCACGCTCAGCTTTTGGTGTATCAGAACTAGCCGCTGGCGCAAGCGTTGAAGTTGAATGTATGGCTGCAAAATAATAGCGGCTAAAAACGCTAAAGCTTTAAAATCAGAAAAATATTAAAATAACTGGCTACTCACGTCAGTTATTTTTATCTGTTATGCCTATATTTTTTACAAGTATTTATACCAAGCTCGTGTCGTCCGTTAACGCGCTTTCTTTCGTCACTCGCAGCACTTCCTCCAATGTCGTGCGCCCTTCTATTACCTTACGTAAGCCATCTGCACGAATCGACGGGGTTTGCTGGCGTGCATACTCTTCCAGCTCATACTCGGCTGTATTGCTATGAATCATACGGCGCAATGTATCGTCGATTGGCACGACCTCATATATAGCGGTACGTCCTTTAAACCCTGACTGATTACATTTATCGCAGCCAACTGGCTTCGGCAAACGAATCGACTCATTTGCTATAGGTCCGGCATTACTCTCTTGCACTGACCCAATACCAATTTCCGTAAAAATTTTGGCTTGCTCAGTATCGGCATCTTGCCAGCTTTGACAATGTGAACACAAGGTACGCACCAAACGCTGCGCTACTACGCCAATCAGCGACGATGATAACAGAAATGGCTCAACACCCATGTCCTGCAATCGAGTGACCGCACCGATAGCAGTATTGGTATGCAGTGTCGATAATACTAAGTGCCCTGTCAAAGAAGCTTGCACAGCAATCTCTGCTGTCTCTAAATCACGAATTTCACCAACCATTACCACATCGGGATCTTGTCGCAACATTGCACGCAAACTTTTAGCAAACGTCATGTCGACCTTATTGTTGACCTGTGTTTGCCCGATACCATCAAGCTGAAACTCAATCGGATCTTCAGCAGTTAAAATATTGCGCGTTTGATCATTTAAATCGGTCAATGCAGAATATAGCGTGGTAGTTTTACCCGAGCCAGTCGGCCCTGTCACCAAAATAATGCCATGCGGGCGATGGATTAAGCGCTTTAGCTCAGTATAGTCACTATCAGACAACCCCAAATATGTCATGTTAAGGCGGCCAGCTTGCTTGTCTAGTAGGCGCATCACCACACGCTCACCAAAGCTTGATGGTAAGGTCGATACACGCACATCGACCTCTCGCCCTGCCAACCTTAAGCTAATACGACCATCTTGCGGTACCCGCTTTTCAGCGATATCCAATCTAGCCATTACTTTAATACGCGAGACTAGCAGCGGAGCCAGTTGGCGTTTTGGTGCGATGATTTCTTTTAACTCACCATCAACTCGGAAACGGACGACTAATCGCTTTTCAAAGGTTTCGATATGAATATCTGATGCGCTTAAGCGAATAGCTTCGGACAATAAGGCGTTGATCAGGCGAATGATAGGCGCATCGTCCTGCTGATCCATCAAGTCTTCAGTTTCAGGAACGCTATCTGCCAAGCTATCGAGATCAGGATGGTCTTCAAGTCCAGCAGCAATATGCTGTGACTCTCCTGTATTGCCAGCATAAACCGCATTCATACGTTTTTCAAAATCATCCGCGCTGACACTTTCGTAAGTGGGGACACCGCGAACGCCTTGCTGTTGTAGAAACCGCACCGCTTCATTGATCGCTGACAATGGGGTCGCTTTGGTAAGTACCAATGTCGGTGGCAACTCAGGATCTATCGCAAGTATGGCCAAAACCTGATGGCGTTTCGCAAAGCTGTATGGCAACTGCATCATAAAGACGACCCAATAAATGAAGATAAGATAAAAAGAACGCACGCCAAGACATGGTAGATGCCTTGTCCTTAACAGTTCGAATCAAAAAAGACTGCCAGTAAGGTTGCATGAGTTTGTTATAATAGCATTTTGTTTTAGACGGGTATTATTTTATGTGATTGGTGCTTTATACCTATCACATATTATGGCTATAAGAGTTAGCATATCATGCGATTTTTTGCAGACAGCTTGCCATTGTTTATTACAACTTTTAGATCGCTTAGATTACCCATCATACTTTGTCTGTTCCCTTCTCCCGCTCGATATTAGGATTTTCCGTTATGTCAGAGAACATTAGCATTACTAATCCAACACCACTTCTACAAGATACCTTTACTGTCGGTAGCCGTACTTTTTCTTCGCGTCTGCTGGTCGGTACAGGTAAATATAAAGATATGACAGAGACTGGAGAAGCCATTGCCGCTTCAGCAGCCGAAATCGTGACCGTTGCTATTCGCCGTGTCAATATTGGACAAAATAGCGATGAGCCCAACTTATTAGATGTAATTTCACCTGATAAATATACGATATTACCTAATACTGCTGGCTGCTTTGACGCCGAAACTGCCGTTCGTACTTGCAAGCTTGCTCGCGAGCTATTGGGCGGTCACAATTTGGTTAAGCTTGAAGTATTGGGTGATGAAAAAACCCTATATCCAAACGTTATGGAAACGCTAAAAGCGGCCAAAGTATTGATCGATGATGGTTTTGAAGTAATGGTTTATACGTCAGATGACCCTATCGTCGCACAAGAATTAGAAAGCATGGGCTGTGTCGCTATCATGCCGCTTGGTAGCTTGATTGGTTCAGGACTTGGTCTACTCAATCGTCACACGCTTAGTATCATAATTGAAAACGCTAAGGTACCAGTATTGGTTGACGCTGGTGTCGGTACTGCGTCTGATGCTGCACTTGCCATGGAGCTTGGCTGTGATGGTGTACTGATGAACTCAGCCATTGCCAATGCACAGAACCCGGTGATGATGGCACACGCAATGAAGCATGCTATGTGGGCAGGTCGCGCTGCGTTTTTGGCAGGTCGTATGCCAATGCGTAAGATGGCTACGGCCAGTTCACCTCAGACAGGTTACTTCTTTCAGTAATTTGAAGTATGGATGACATATCATAATAGAGCGTATTGATTATTTACGTATAGTGCTGTCAGTGCTATGTTTCATTACTTAATACGCTCTATAAAATAATAAAAATGTTATTTCATTGAATATCTACTTGTTATAGTTTTCGTATAACACTTATCGTTATAAAAGGATTTATTATGCGACTTCTCACAGCAGTCGACCAGTTATTCCTACTTCTTGAGTCGCGTAAACAGCCCATGCACGTTGGTGGACTGTTTGTCTTTGAGTTACCAGATAATGCTGATAGCGATTTTGTCTATCAATTGGTAAAACAAATGCAAGAATCCGATGTGCCGCCCAGCTTTCCTTTTAATCAGGTGCTTGAACACTTGGCTTTTTGGAAAAAAGATAAGGACTTTGATGTTGAGCATCATTTACATCATGTCGCTTTGCCAAGTCCTGGGCGTGTTCGCGAGCTAATGATGTATGTCTCAAGAGAGCATGGGCGTTTGTTAGATCGTGCCATGCCTTTGTGGGAATGTCACGTTATTGAAGGTATTCAGCCAGAAGTTGAAGGTGGACCTGAACGTTTTGCTTGGTACTTTAAGATTCATCACTCTTTGGTTGATGGCATCGCAGCGATGCGTCTAGTCAAAAAATCCCTGTCACAGTCGCCGACTGAACCGGTTACTTTGCCTGTCTGGTCGTTAATGGCACGCCATCGCAACCAAGTAAACGCTATCTTACCTAAGGAAAGATCGTTTAGACGCATCTTAAAAGAACAAATATCAACCATCAAACCTGTCTTTGCAGAAGTGATAGACAATATAAAAAATTACGGTGATGAAGGGTATGTTAGTACCTTTGATGCACCAATGAGTATTTTGAACAGACGCATATCGGCCTCAAGAAGAGTCGCTGCTCAGTCTTATGACATACAGCGTTTTAACGATATCGCTGAAAGGCTCAAAATTAGTAGGAACGATGTGGTACTGGCGGTATGTGCAGGCGCTATTCGTCGTTACTTAATCGCGATGGATGCGTTACCAACCAAGCCTCTTATTGCTTTTGTTCCGATGTCGCTACGTACCGACAATAGTATGTCTGGTAATCAGTTGTCATTTGTTTTAGCGAATTTGGGCACCCATTTAGACAACCCACTACGCAGAATGGAACTTATTCACCGTAGCATGAATAACGGTAAACGCCGCTTTCGACGCATGAATCAAGCGCAAGTAATCAACTACAGTGTCGTCTCCTATCTGTGGCAGGGTATCAATTTGGCTACTGGTCTATTTCCTAAAAAACAAGCCTTCAATCTCATCATCTCAAATGTACCTGGCTCTGAAAAGCCATTGTACTGGAATGGCGCACGTCTGCAGTCTTTGTACCCTGCTTCTATTGTCTTTAATGGTCAAGCGATGAATATCACTTTAGCCAGTTACTTAGATAAGATAGAGTTTGGCATCACAGCGTGTAGTAAGGCCCTACCACATATGCAAGACATACTGATGCATATAGAAGAAGAGCTCGACCTGTTAGAGACAACCAGCAAAGAGCTTGAGTTTCAAGGTATCACGGTAAAAGATAAGACACGTCAAAAAGCAAAAAAGCGGGCTCCATAATGGAACCAGCTTTTCAGTATATGTTCTAAAAGCGACTACCAGCTGTAATCATTTTTAGTTGTATGAGCTTTAGATAATATTTCTTTTCGATACGCCGATTTTAAATAACGTCACCCCAAGCTGGTACAACCATTTGCATCAATGGTTTTAGTAGCTTAACGTTACAAGCGAAGATCGAGCCTGAAGTCATAGAGTTGTGTGCGCCAGTATGATCCACTACGACACCGCGTGCTTCAGTCACAATCAATTCACCTGCCGCAATATCCCACGGCTTAATTGACATCTCAAAGTAACCATCAAAACGACCCGCAGCCACGTAGCATAAATCAAGCGCTGCTGAACCCATACGACGAACCTGACCACCTGCTTCAGAGACCTTTTGCAAACTCTCAAAGTGCTGTTTGGCAAAAGAAACTACTTCACCATTACGCTTACGCTCAAGCGGATGACCTGTCGTAAAGAAACCACCGTCGATAGTTTTACGTTCGCTCACTTGCATACGGCGATTATTTAAACGTGCGCCTTTACCACGGCTCGCTGAGAACATCTCATCACGAACAGGATCATAAACCACACCATGCTGGGTAACGCCTTTGTGCTGTACAGCGATGGATACGCAGAACTGTGGTACACCATGAACAAAGTTTTTAGTGCCATCTAGCGGATCGATAATCCAGCACCAGTCAGCATCTTCGCCGCGACCTTCTTGCATACCAAACTCTTCACCCAAAAATGAATGATTAGGATAGCTGGCTTTTAGCGTCTCAATGGTAAGCTCTTCGCTAAAGCGATCGATGCGAGTAACCAAACCATCAAGCCCTTTAGACTCAATATCTAACTCGATTTTGTGACGGTTTTGATGCGCATATAAAATCTCTTTACCAACTTTTTCAGCAGTACGCGCTGCGATGACGACCATGGGTTCCATAAATAACCTATTTGCTTAATGAATGAATATAAAAAATAAGACCAACTCTGTGCCCACAACATGCCAAACAGCCGCCGCATCACACCACATCTATGCGATTAAAAACGTGTCTTTTATACGTAAAAACTTATAAACGACAACCGCATTATACTAAAATTGTTCGATAAAAACGAAAAAACCGTCACGCTGACCACGCCCGTATTTTGGCGATCATCTAAACTGCGCAAATTGTAAAAAAGTTAGCACCTACGGCTAGCAGGCGTTTGCTCTGTTTAAGGAGCATATATCCGTTTTTATTAATACCTTTTTAGCGCATTAATTTTTAAAATAATATTGTAACGTTAAACACAGTATCTACGATAACAGCATCTTAAGCTGTTTGAGCACGCCTTCAACATCTAAACCACAGTCGGCCCACTGCTCTGCTTGGGAGCCATGTGCAATAAAGCGATCAGGAATACCGATATTAGCAATAGCTGGACGATTTTTCTTAAAGGCATCGGACTCGTTGAGCAAATACTCATTTACCGCACTACCTGCGCCGCCCATAATCATGTGCTCTTCTAGGGTTGCTATATGAGTGACCCCTTGCGCCAATAACGTCTCAAGCATTGCTGTGTCTAGCGGTTTTACCCAGCGCATATTGACCACATGTATCTGACATTCTAACGCTGAATCGTCTGCTAAGATTTCTGCGGCTTGCTGAGCAGTTGCTACCATCGTACCAAAAGCCAATAATGCCAATTTGTAAGGCGCATCAGATTTACCTAATACTAACTCAACGACCGCTTCACCAACTTTATAGTTTTGGGCTGGCTGCTTAATATCAGCACCTGTACCTGTACCACGTGGATAACGTACGGCCGTGCAGCCTGGATATTCATAGCAAGTATTGAGTAAATGGTAGCATTCGTTCTCGTCTTTCGGCGCTGCAATCACCATATTAGGCACACAACGCAAAAATCCAAAATCAAACACACCAGCATGCGTGGCACCATCTTCGCCAACTAAGCCCGCTCGATCAATGGCAAACATAACATCGAGGTTTTGTAAAGCCACGTCATGGATCAGCTGATCATATCCGCGCTGCAAGAACGTTGAATAAATCGCGACAATAGGTTTGACGCCTTGAGTCGCCATCCCAGCCGCTAGCGTGACCGCGTGTTGCTCAGCAATGGCCACATCAAAAAAACGCTCTGGAAAATGACGAGCAAAATCTGTCATCCCTGAGCCTTCTTCCATGGCTGGTGTGATGGCTAGCAACTTATCGTCTTCGGCCGCTTTATCACACAAAAACTGCCCAAACACTTGCGAATATTTTAACGTTGGTTTTGTGCTTGGCTGTTTCTTTGGCTGCTCTATAGAATCAGCTTTAGAACTTTTATGCTCTTCATGATTTTCGACTGGCAGTTTACTGATTGCATGATAGCCCACTGGATCTAACTCTGCTGATGCAAATCCTTTACCTTTAGTGGTATAGATATGCACCAACACTGGACCTTTTACTTGCTTGGCCAGTGACAATACGCGCAGTAGTTCAGGGATATTATGACCATCAAATGGACCAAAATAGGTAAAACCAATGGCTTTAAATAAATTATCTTCTAGCTGCGGAACGTCGCGCATCTCTTTGTGACGCTTGCGGCGATCAAACGCTTGCATATCAGGACGATGACAAAGTACTGGCTCGCCTGACTCAGAGATATCCACTTGGTAGCCCGACTCCCAAAGCATTGCCAAATGTCTTGAAAATCCGCCAATAGAGCAAGATATCGACATATCATTGTCATTTAGAATGACTAGCAAATCAGCATCTTGCTGTACTGCATCATTCATCGCCTCAAATGCCATGCCGCCTGTCATCGCACCATCACCGATGATACAGGCAACGGTTTGCTCGCGGCCTTGATAACGCAATGCAAGACTCATGCCCAGACCAGCTGAAATAGAGGTCGATGAGTGTCCGACACCGAATGTATCGTAGACAGACTCTGCGCGCTCAGGGAATGCTGTCAGACCATCCTTAGATCTGATAGTACCTAGCTGCTCGCGGCGGCCTGTCAATACTTTATGAGCATAGGCTTGGTGACCCACGTCCCAAACGATTTGGTCTTGCGGCGCATCTAACAAATAATGCAAAACGATTGTCAGTTCAACCACGCCCAAATTAGCACCAAAATGCCCACCGCTCTGACCAGCTGAATACAATAAAAAAAGGCGCAACTCATCAGCCAGCGTAATAAGATTGGCCGTTGAAAGCGTGCTAAGTTCAGTGGGTGTATCAATTGCATCAAGCAATGGCGTATGAGGACGCACACGTGGAATCACAGTATAGGTCTGCTGTAAGCTCGATAGCTGAGCAGCAGAATCCAGCACTGATGTAGATAGGAACTGAGACTTTGGAGAATGAGGTGACTGCTGCATAAACCGTACGATACCTACCAATCTGCTGACAAGACGTGTCTTTTAAATATAGCGATGACTATATTTAAAAGACGTCAATAATACCTACATCATTATTGATGTAATTGACCATATAATTATTCATGCAACTTTCGTATTTGTATAGCTGCGCTACTTACGACAGGTGACACGCTATCATAATAGAATACGCGTCAACACCGCCCTTTTGATATCAAAATATTGATGCGTTTACGCTATTAACTACTGAGGGGTGACATTATGCCCTATTATTTCGCATCAATAGCGAATGTTAGTGACGACATAGTAATGTAAGGGTAAAGACTTGTCACTGTATCCGTCAAAATAGTATGGCATAATAGCATTTTTTTTTAATTGTCGCTTTAATCATCGTGCGTCGTCTATGAACTTTGTGTGTTTTTATAACAAACGCAATGAGCACGCTGTCCTTGTGAGCAGGTTATACTGGTATTATCTTGGTATTAGCAGTAAAGTTGAGGTGACATACTTATCTCGACTAATATTTATCTCGTAAACAGTCGTTATCTCGAACAGTAACTATCTCAAACAGCGTTCGTTTCAAACAGCAATAACATACTTTTCACCGCCACAACTTTAGGCTTATGTAGGACAGCAATGTCATATCAATTTATCACTAGTGCCAAATTACCCACTCGTCATGGCGAGTTTGATATTCATATCTTCGAAAATAGCGAAGGTCAAGAGCATGTTATGCTGACCGTTGGTCTGCCTGTGGTCGACCAAAAGACAGTTGATATGGCTAGCCAATCTTCAGACGACACAATATTGAGCCAAAAAGACGAATCAGTATCAAAACAAGTACCGCTCATTCGTATTCATTCTGAATGTCTAACAGGCGATGCGTTTAGCTCATTGAAATGTGATTGCGGACCGCAGTTGAATACTGCCATGCAAGCCATTCAAGAGTCAGGTTGCGGTGCGATTTTATATTTGCGTCAAGAAGGTCGCGGTATCGGCTTGACCAACAAGATTCGTGCGTATGCCCTACAAGATCAAGGCCATGATACATTGGATGCCAATCTCATGTTAGGCTTGCCTGCTGATGCACGTATCTACGACATGTGTGGTCCGATGCTTGCCCATGTTGGGGTTGATGCCGTCAGGCTCATCACCAACAATCCAAACAAAGTCGCTTATCTGACTGAGCATGGTATTGATGTTGTTGAACGTGTGCCATTATTGGTCGGTGTCAACGATATGAATGCTGAGTACCTAGCAACCAAACGTGATCGCATGGGCCACTTGTTTGATAAGAATATCAGTCTTGATACAGATGTTTCTCACGACACAGACCTTAATACAGCCATACACCTAAATAAATAGATATCATATGAGTATTGCAAATACAGATAACGAAACAGACTTATCAACGGTCGCGTCAGTGACGACGCCAACCCATGATGACATTATGAGAGTGCGCGAGTTTTTAGTTGATTTACAGGCGCGTATTTGTGAAGCACTAGAAGCACAAGAGCGCGATGGCGGCACTAATAACAACGAGCATGCAACCTTTGTTCCTGATGACTGGGAACGTCCTGAAGGCGGCGGCGGTCGGTCATGCGTATTGGCAGATGGCGAAGTCATCGAAAAAGCTGGCGTCATGTTCAGCCATATTCATGTACATAATTTGCCTGCCTCTGCTACTGCACGTCACCCTAATATCGCTGGACGCAAAGCTCAAGCAATGGGCGTGTCACTGGTAGTTCATCCCAAAAATCCAAACGTACCTACGAGCCATGCCAATGTGCGTTTATTCGTAGCAGAAGCGGAAGGCGAAGCGCCGATCTGGTGGTTTGGTGGTGGTTTTGACTTAACGCCCTTTTATCCGGTATTAGAGGACTGCGTACATTGGCATCAAGTCTGTCATGACCTGTGCGCACCATTCGGAGATAATATCTACGCTGACTTTAAACAATGGTGTGATGAGTATTTTCATCTGCGCCATCGTGATGAGCAGCGTGGTATTGGCGGTCTGTTTTATGATGATGTTAGTACTGAAAGTCGCGGCTGGGACTTTGAAACTTGCTTTAACTTTATGAAGGCAGTAGGCAACGGTTATCTTGACGGTATCATGCCGATTTTTGAACAACGTAAAAATACGCCTTATACTGAAGCGCAGCGCGATTTTCAGCTCTATCGCCGTGGCCGTTACGTCGAATACAATCTGGTCTATGATCGTGGCACGCTATTTGGGCTACAAAGCAATGGGCGTATCGAGTCAATTCTAGTCAGTATGCCACCGCTTGCTAGCTGGCATTATCGTTTTGAGCCTACTGAAGGGACGCCTGAATTTGAATTGACTGATTATTATCTAAAGCCGCGTGATTGGTTGGCATTGTAGGTTTTGTAAGTCAGGTTTTATCAATATCGCAATATTCATATCTTGAAAGAATTTTGGGAAGGTCAGCCTCTATCGCTGGCCTTCTTTATTATCAGTACTATCTAAACGACCCACTCTCACGTTGTTATCGTACAGAAATACGTTGCGCACTTATCAAACAGACACCACAATCAGCCATAACCATGTTAAGTTATGCTTATTTAAAATATTACGAGGATATAACAACTATATCATCCTCATTGCATAGATAACCGTTACAATAGAAGACGTTCTTTATTAGCAACTGTGCTCAAAAGAATTTTAGGCAGTATTTTGTATAACTATATTTTAAGTCAAAGCGAGCGTTTCTAATTGCGCTTACTATTAGCCAAGTTTAAAGGAGTAAGTCATATGGCACAGGTTCATACCAACAAATCTTTCAAGTCTCTGTTTAGCGTTACTTTGATGGCGGCGGCACTCGGTCTAACGGCCTGTAGCACGTCAACAGGGACTAACCCTGATGTACAAGCGCGTCAAGACAGCATGAAAAACTGGGGCGACGCGGTGGGCGTTATGGGTGATATGGCAAAAGCACCTGATACCTTTGATGCTGAAGTATTTAAAGAGCAAGCCGCCTTCTTGGCAGAAGATGCTGCCAAACCTTGGAGCCATTTTGAAGACCCAGAAGCGGTAGGCAATGCTACCGAAGCAGTTTGGTCTGATGCTGACGGCTTCAGTGCCGAAGCTGAAAACTTCCAAAAAGTCACGGCTGAGCTAAATGCTGCAGCACAAAATGCTACAAGCATGGACGACGTCAAACCTGCCTTTGGACAAGTTGGTGCAAGCTGTAAATCATGCCATACTGACTTTAGAGCAAAATCTGAATAAGTCTTTATACTTATAGTAGACAGATAAATTAGTAGATAGATAAATTAGTAGATAGATAAATACGAAAAACCGCCATACCACTGGGTATGGCGGTTTTTTAGTTGTCTGAGTTATTATAGGAATTGAACTCTTGATCTCAACTGAACATCTAATAAGCGCACTACTCTGCCACTGTTTTATTCATATTCACAGCTTCTTGCTGCTCGTTCATTTTATTAACGATAGCACCTACTGAAGGATCACTCAAATCAATCGTACGTATTGGGAATGGAATGTTTACACCCGCTGCATCCAACGAATCTTTAATACCTACAATTACTTGATGAATCGAGGCGACCTTATGAGCTTGTGTCCCGTCTTCGATAAACCAGCGTACCATTAGGTCAATGGACGAACCACCAAAACCAGTGGCAATCACGCTTGGCGTTGCTTTCTTTGAGACGCTCTCTATCTTATCTAACGCTTTTATAATCTCAGCTTTGGCAGTTTCGATATCATCTTCATAACCAATACCCACTGCAACCTGTAGACGGCGCTGCTTATAAGCGGTATTGACGGTTAACGCCGAAGTATAAAGATCTGAGTTTGGGATCACTACTTGCCTGCCATCATAGGTCTTGATGGTGATTGCCCGTATTTTGATATCTTCGACCGTTCCTTCATACTCTCCTGAGACAATTTGATCACCGATACGAAACGGCTCTGAGATCAATAGCAAAATACCAGAGAGCAAGTTTTGAAAAATATCTTTAAAAGCAAAACCGATAGCGACCGAACCAATACCAAGCGCACCAATTAGCTTAGCAGGGGTAAACCCTGGTACCGCAATAACCATCGCTATCATAAAGCCAATAAAGAAAATGAGTGCCCCGCCTACCCGCTGAAATACTTTCACCAAGTTCTGATGCCGACTACGACTGCCTAATAATTTGTGAACAATTTTTTTGAAGACAATGGATAAGAACCAAAAAATTAGGACAACAATGATTGATGCAACAAAATATGGGATTCGTTCAACAAAGCTAACCCATATATCGTTTGCTGAGCCAAGGATGCTTTGATACGTTATTCCATCTGTCGTCGTAGACTGCGCAGCTGTCTCAGCACTCAGTGTTGTTCCTGCCTCAGAAGTAGGCATTTGGGTGATACTCCTTTGTTTTATTTATTCCTATCAGTACATTTATCTCAATAGATGCGGTCGTCCTAACAGTTAACCCATCAAATCAGCCTGAACGATTTCAATCCAGTAGCCGTCGACATCTTTGATAAAGGCAATGTTTTTCATGCTGCCATCTTCTGGGCGTTTTTTGAATTCGACGTCATTTTTATCAAACCAAGCAACCGCTTCATCCAAACTTGGAACGCTAAAACAAATATGACCAAAACCCTGTGGATCTTGATTACCATCATGATAGCTAAAGTCAGCTTTTGTCTCGGTACCGTAGTTATGCGTCAACTCCAAAATCCCACGCTGACGGAAGGCAAAGATTTCTAGGTCGTCACCTGTTGGCAAGTTTTCGCGCTCGCTCTCGGTCAATTTAGCCAAGAAATATAAATCGAACCCCATATCAGGGAATTTTTTAACGGCAAGCAAGGTCATACCTAAGACACCAGTGTAAAACGCTAATGACTTAGCAGGGTCTTTGACACGCAGCATGGTGTGGTTAAAGGTAAAACCTGTGGTCTGTGATGAAATTGGCTGGACACCGTCCGTACTGACGCTGCTAGCAGGCTGGTCTATTGCGTCATTATTGTTGTTAGATGAAGTAGACATAATTATCCTAATATAATTCAAAAAATAAATGCATAAATACGCAAATCATGATCGTCACAATTTGCGTCGTTCTCTTATCATAATAAAAAACAGCGAAATAACTGATAGCGTTTTGTAAGAATATGAACAAGGTATGTTCTTCTCCACGCCCCGACCAGTTATCTAAAGCTGCCTAGCTATCTAAAAAGCGCACCTTTCCTGTCTCTAAGTCATACTCAGCACCGACAACAAGTAGCTGACCACTATTGGTCAGGTCTTCTAGTGCACGTGACCCATGTTTTAGCTGACTGACTGACATACGTACGTTAGCGCGAATAGAGCGATCGACCAATGCATCCGCATCGACGTCTTGACCATTGGCTGTTGCCAATTCGTGCAAGTTGTAAACGCTTGGGCGAATACGATCAACGATAGATTGCAAATTAGGTGAATAGTTCTGCTCAGGATTAATCAGCGTTTCAACACAAGCAGTGACAGCGCCGCAATTTGAGTGTCCAAGTACCACTACCAACTGTGTACCAAAAGCTTCAGCGGCAAATTCGATTGAGCCAATCTGTGATGGTGCAACGACGTTACCCGCCACTCGTATAACGAACAAATCTCCCAAACCCTGATCGAAAACAATCTCAACGGGTACTCGTGCATCTGAGCAACCCAAAATAATGGCCAATGGATTTTGGTCCTTGACCAACTCTGGGCGACGCTGCATATATTGATCGGTACTGGTGAGGCTATCAACGTAGCGTGCATTACCTGCTTTTAAAAGCTCAAGCGCTTCTTGACCTGTGGATGGACGTATATCGTTAGGCATGAGAGATCCTTTATCATCAATAATATTAGAGTTATAAGCTGTTTTGTACAAATGTACTTAAGCACAGACCGGCTAATCATAGCCAAAACATTAGGCTAGCCATGTTTGTCAGCTATAACGTGATTGTATAGGAATAAAAACCAAAAAACGGTAAAAAAATTTGTCTAAATATCGCTGCGTGAATGCAATCACATTTAAAAATACAGCTGTCCATATCGCTGCTACGACAGTATGAGTCGCGTAATTTATAACGAACTTGCACTGACTTATATCAAGGGTTTGTTATAATACGCAGCATTCAGGCAGCATTCAGATCGTGCTTACGCTCATGCCAATCCCTTTGATAACAATCAGCTGTATATAGATATTGGACGCTTAGGAAAAGATATTATGACCGATTTATCTCAACGTACACATAACACCTCTGCGTCATCTCATGATGATCAGGTGCTGCTGCAATTGACTGGTCTAAAAAAAACTTATGATCGAACCGAAGTTCTAAAAGACATCAATCTCGATATCAAACATGGTGAGTTTTTGACCCTACTTGGCCCATCAGGCTGCGGCAAAACGACGTTACTGCGTTTGATTGCCGGCTTTGAGCAGCCAAATGCTGGGGCAATATATTTGGACGGTGTACAGATGGCAGGGTTGCCCGCCGATAAGCGTCCAGTCAATACCGTATTTCAACAATATGCGTTGTTCCCTCATATGAGCGTCGCTCAAAATGTAGCGTATGGACTAAAGCTAAAAAAAGTACCGAAAGATGAGATTCAAAGACGTGTCAGCGAGATGCTAGCCATGGTACAGCTAAAGCATTTAGCTAACCGCAAGCCGCAAGATTTATCTGGTGGTCAGCAGCAGCGAGTTGCTATTGCACGCGCGGTGATTAACCGTCCTAAACTGCTATTGCTTGATGAGCCATTATCCGCGCTCGATCATAAACTGCGCCTACAAATGCAATCTGAGCTGAAGCTCCTGCAACGTGAGCTGGGCATTACCTTTGTCTTCGTGACCCATGATCAAGAAGAAGCGCTGTCGATGTCAGATCGTATTGCCGTGATGAAAGACGGCACCTTCCAGCAAATCGGCACGCCTATCGAGATTTATGAAACCCCTGCCAACCTATTTACTGCCAAGTTTATTGGCGAGACCAATTTGTTTAGAGCTGAGGTCAAAGGTGTTTATCCAAACCAGCCAGATCGCGATGGTAAAGTGACCAACGGACGTATCGAGGTCGAAGTTTGCGAAGCACAGGCGCAAGAAGGGCCAACCACATTACGTAACTTACGTCGTCCCAGTTTTGCCAATGACGTGCAAGTGGGCAATATCGTTAATTTATTACTGCGCCCCGAGGACTTACGAATATATGACCCAAAAGATAATGAGCATAGTGGATTGATAGGCCGTGTCATCGAGAGTAACTATAAGGGCAGTACGTTAGACTCAATTATCGAATTGGCAAATGGCCATATCATTAAGGCTTCTGAGTTTTTCGATGAAGACGACCCGAGCTTTGATTACAAACTAAACGAAGGTGTCAAAGTCTCGTGGGTAGATGGCTGGGAGTGGGTATTGCCAGAAGACTCTAAAACTGTCTCAGACACGACTGTACAAAAGGATGGTAGCTGATGGCTCGCAACCACTTAGGTAGTAAAAGTCCATTTCGTACCGTCACGCTTTGGCTAATTTGGGGTTGGCTCCTAATATTTGCGCTACTGCCAAATATACTAGTCATCGCTGTTAGTTTTTTGACCCGCGATAGCAGCGCTTTTATCAGCTTACCTGTCAGCATCGACAGCTACGTACGTATGATTGATCCGTTGTATTTTGAAGTATTTGTCCATTCACTATGGATGGCTGGCATCACAACGATTATCTGCCTACTGCTTGGCTATCCTTTTGCATGGCTAGTCTCCAAGGCAAAAGTGCGATGGCAGCCATTGTTGATGCTGCTACTGATATTGCCATTTTGGACCAACTCATTGGTACGAACGTATGCACTCAAATTACTGTTTGCTAATAACGGTTTGATTAATAAATTGCTACTAGCAATTGGCGTAATCGATACGCCTATCGATATTTTATATACTCAAGGTGCAGTGATTGCCGGACTAGCTTACTTGTTATTTCCATTTATGGTACTGCCCCTATATGCAGTATTTACTGACTTACGCAACGATATGCTGCTGGCCTCACAAGATTTGGGGGCAACTAGAGCACAGACCTTTTGGTATGTGGTACTGCCACTCACGACACCAGGCATTATCTCTGGAGTACTGTTAGTGCTATTGCCTGCAATGGGTATGTTTTATGTGGCGGATATTTTGGGTGGATCTCGTAACTTATTGGTCGGTAATATCATCAAAAACCAATTTTTGGATGCGCGAGACTGGCCCTTTGGTGCAGCAGCCAGCGTATTGCTGACACTGGCGATGGCGGTATTATTACTTGCCTACCGCGCCAGTAGCCGCCGCATTGGCAAAACTGACTTTAATGAGGTGGCCTAATGTCCCATAGCTCACCGAATAAAAAAAATCGTACGCTCAAGATTGGTAGTATCGCCGCCAAAGGATATCTCGGACTGATTTATGCCTTGTTATACCTGCCCATCGTTATTTTGGTGGTGATGTCCTTTAACAAGTCAAAGATTGGCTACAACTGGGGCGGATTTAGCTTAAAGTGGTATGAGTCACTATTTAATAACCAAGCGATGCTCGATGCGTTTTGGCACTCTATTGTCTTAGGTTTGGTGGCAGCCACTGTTTCAACTTTGATAGGCACACTCACTGCCCTAGCCTTACATCGTTACAATTTTCGTGGTAAAGGCTTACTAAATGGGCTGCTATTTGTCCTCATGATGTCGCCTGAGATTGTACTGGCTATCTCATTATTGGCGCTGTTCCTACTGATTGGCTTGCAGTTAGGCTTTGTCTCGTTACTATTGGCTCACATTACTTTTTGCTTACCTTTTGTTGTGATTACCGTCTTTGCACGATTGAGTAGCTTGGATGAACGCTTGATGGAGGCAGCACGCGACTTGGGTGCTAATGAATCAACCATGGTGCGCACCGTATTGATTCCAGTTATTTTGCCTGCGGTCATGGCAGGTTGGTTACTAGCTTTCACTTTATCGCTAGATGATGTAGTAGTGTCGACCTTTGTCACAGGGCCTAGCTATGAGATTTTGCCATTGCGCATTTATTCTATGGTGCGCGTAGGACTCAAGCCAGAAGTCAACGCGATTGGTACGTTACTGCTAGTTGCTTCACTAGTATTGGTCGTTATCTCACAGTTACTGTTACGCAAGCGCTAGATGTTGATTGCTTGCTAACTGATCATTGATAACGGACTATGAGTGTAAGTCAGCGCTATATTGACTATAATGAATTTTTCTCACCTTAGCGGTTAGGTACTATTATGCTTGAGCTTCGTCATCTTAATACATTAACCGCGCTACGAGCGCACGGTTCACTTGCAGCAGCGGCAGATGAGTTGCATGTTACTGCCTCGGCCGTTTCGCACCAATTAAAAGAGCTTGAAAATTATTACGACATCAGCTTAGTCAATCGCCGAACTCGTCCGCTTAGCTTTACGCCAGCGGGTAAGGCGGTTTTATCATTAGCAGACAATATCCTGCCACAAGTTACCCGTACCAAATCCAACCTCAAACGCTTAGCACACGGTCAAGCAGGTAGATTACGCCTAGCATCAGAGTGCCACAGCTGCTTTGATTGGCTTATGCCGATACTTAACCACTATCGCCGTGAATGGTCGGATGTCGAGCTAGACTTTGCCACAGGGTTTGAACCTGAGCCACATCATCTCTTGATGGAAGGTGATATTGATCTACTTATCACTACCAGTGATTTACCGCTCGACGGTATCAGCTATCAGCCATTGTTTGAGTATGAAAGCCGTCTGGTGCTGTCACCAACACATGATTTAGCTGCTCAGAAATTTATTGTCCCTGATGATTTGATTAACGAAACATTAATTGCTTATCCGGTAGAAGCCAAGCGTCTCGACATCATTGCCAATTTTATGACACCAGCACAAGTAAGTTTTGAAAGTGTTCGTACCACAGAACTGACCGCTATGCTAATTCAATTGGTTGCTAGTGAACGCGGCGTAGCGGCATTGCCTGATTGGGTAGTTGCTGAATACGAGAAAAAAGGTTGGGTCGTCTCACGACCACTAGGAAAGGGTGTGCATTGTCAACTGTATGCTGCGACGCGTACCTCAAGTCAAGATATAGCGTACATGCAGGGATTTGCCAGTTTATTAGAAGGTATAGTAAAGCCAGTTTGATATTCCACTGTTTACTACATTTTTTGATTATAAAATATCGTTCGCTTTCTTACGTTACGGTAGGTGTTGGGAGAAATTATGGCTTCCTAGTGAGGACTTGAATCTTTAGCTGTGGGCTAGTGCTATCAAAGTTCTAACTAGCCGAGATATTTTACAGTGTAATTTGTGGTGTACCTACCATACATATTCTATTCGTGATCGATGCAACATACAAAAATCGAAATATATGCTATCTCTTAGAGATTTGAGTCCCCGACAATCCTGGGGCGGTTCAACATGCAAGTTACACAACAAGTCGTATTTAAGGATAAGTATAATGAAAATTGAAATACGTCATGCCGAGCCAGAAGATGCAGAAGCGTTGCAAGCTATTCATGCAGATGAAGCCTTATATGCAAATACTTTGCAGTTGCCTATGCCGTCCAAGATCCTATGGCGTAAACGACTGGCGGATATACCTGAAAATACGTATTTTCTGGTGGCTGAAGTTGAGGGTGAAGTAGTAGGATGTCTAGGGCTTGAGACCATGATATCAAAACGTCGACGCCATGTAGCAAGTTTTGGGGTCAGCGTGAAGTCCGCGTCACAAGGTAAGGGTGTGGGGCGAGCGCTTATAACTGCAGCGCTGGACTTGGCCGATAATTGGCTGGATATAAAACGTATTGAGATTACTGCTTATACCGATAACACCGGAGGCATTGGTTTGTATAAAAGCTTGGGCTTTGTGATAGAAGGTGAAATGGTGGATTATGCTTATCGCAACGGCGAGTATGTCAATGCCTATCAGATGGCAAGAATTCGGAAAGCTAAAAATGGATGATCCTGGGTATACCTCAAGGGAACCAGCTATTTCACCCTAAAAACCTATTAACAGACTACTTAAATCAGACCACTGATTAAGCAGGTGATATCGATAAAAGCTCAAAGTACGCACTTAAAGAAATAAAATCCAAGCGCAGTTGCTAGTAAGGTTAGCCCAACATGCAAACCGATGAGAGCTAAACCTGCTAGCAATCGCCCGTCATGGACAAAGCCAAACACCTCTGCACTAAACGTACTAAACGTAGTCAATCCGCCTAGAAAACCAGTAATCACAAATACGCGTATATGATCGGATAGATTGCTACCCATGCGCTCAAACCATACTAGCGCAAGCCCTATCAGCAGTCCGCCTAAGATATTGGCACTCAGTGTGCCGAGTGGCACCCAACCGTGTAAGGCATTGAAACGCGATAGCCACGCCCGCAAGCAAGCACCAAATGCTGCGCCCAAACCAATAGCAAGCCACTGCATAGACAGTCCTTAATTTATATAGACGTATTGGACCAGATGCTCATTTATACAGCTGGTAACTCTGTCATTGGCCAACGCGGAATGCAGCTAACGGCCAAATCATCAGACTGTCCTGCTTGCAAACGCTCAAAACCTGCATACGCAATCATCGCACCATTATCCGTACATAGCGCAGGCGGTGCATAATGGACCGTCGCATTGATCTTAGCCAGTTCTGCCTCTAGCGTCTCACGCAGATGAGTATTGGCACTAACCCCGCCCGCAATCACTAAGCGACTCATATCTGCTTGCTTGAGCGCTTTGACGCATTTCTTCACTAACGTATCGACCACTGCATGCTGAAAACTGGCGGCAATATCAGCACGAACCTGCGGATCGCTATCAGCGCCATTACCAGACCCTCCCGAGTGTGGCGTATCTTTAATAAGGTTATGCACGGCCGTTTTCATACCACTAAATGAAAAGTCTAGACCTCGATGTAGCATCGGTCTTGGTAGCGCGTAAGCATCAGGATTGCCAGTTTCTGCCAGTTTGGCAATATTAGGGCCACCAGGATAAGGCAAACCTAACATTTTAGCCGCTTTATCAAAGCACTCACCTGCAGCATCATCTATTGACTCACCCAATATCTCATATTGTCCAACACCATGAGCAGCAATAAGTAACGTATGTCCACCAGATACCAGTAGCGAGACAAAAGGAAAGGCTGGAGGGTTCGCACCCATCAGCGGCGCCAACAGGTGTCCTTCCATGTGATGAATACCAATCGCTGGGATATCTAAGCCATACGCCAAGCTACGACCGAATAATGCGCCTGTCATCAATGCACCAATCAGGCCAGGCCCCTTAGTATAGGCAATCGCATCGATGTCACTTTTTTTCATATCGCATTGTTCTAGCAGCTCATTGAGTAACGGCACTAGCTTACGAATATGATCACGACTGGCAAGCTCAGGCACAACGCCACCATAAAGTGCATGCAGCTCAATCTGAGAGTACAGCACTTGCCCGACCAGACCTTGGTTGTCACTGTTTATTTGCTCGCTATCAAAAATCGCCAGCCCTGTCTCATCACAAGAGGTCTCTAAGCCCAATACTTTCATATTTTTGCCTTTATACTTTCATTTTCGTGCTTTTTTGTCGCACTTTTTATCTTACATCAATTTGAGAAACTGGGTAACGAATACAACCAGCCTTGTGCTATCTCTAGTAACACAAACTCGCTTAATACAGCTGTCATATTTTTAAAATTGGCATGACAAAAAACGTGCATAAAAAGACCGTCATTGTCAGTCACAACGACGGTCAGTTTAGCAAATTTCAATAGCTGACATCTTCTAATATACTGTATCAGCTTACCGACGCTAGCATATAATCAACAGCCGCTTTAACTTGTGCTTCGCTGACACCGTTTACCGCTTGCGCTGGCATTTTATTAAAACCTTTCGCCGAGTGCATATACAGCGTTTCTTTATCTTTGGTCAGACGAGCCGCCCAAGCCGCCGAGTCACCATATTTCGGTGCATTGAGTAAGCCAGCAGCATGACAAACCTGACAGTTTGATTCATACAATTTGGCACCCGCATCTGCAGCTAATACTTCAGGCTCAGTAGGGGCTTCCGGTGTCGCCACCTCTTCACCTATTACATCAGGAGATTCTGACTCTGTTTCTACTTTTGTTTGTGGCTCAACCGCAGGCTCAGGCATCGTATCCTCAGCTACAGTTGTTTCTTCCACAGCGGTGGCTGGTTCATTGGCTGATGCAGCCTCTTCAGTAACTGTATTATCGTTACTACACGCACTCACTGCTAATACTACGCTCATGCCGATTGCAGACAATTTCAGTTTGTTCATATACGGTTGTATATCAATCATGGTTTTACCCTTACTTAGTCAGTCTGCAATCAGTGAATAATGCGTCATATAGGCTTAAAATAATTACGTATACTACTAATGACTGTTTAATAGTCAACTCAGCACTAGATTACTCAGCAGTGGCTGCAGTTGTATCGTCAGTAGTCGCCATATCAGCGCTATCAGTAGAAGCAGCAGCATCCGCACTATCGGCAGCTGTTGCTTCTGCAGTAGCAGACTCAGTGTCAGCCGCTCCTGCTTCTGCAGTAGCTGTACCATCAGCTTCTGTACCAGCTGCATCAGTCGCTGGCATTGGTGCTGTTTCTGGGAAATCCATCTCTTCAACTGGTGGCGAATTTTTGATCGCAAGCTCAGCAGCTTCATCAACGCGATCGATTGCTAGTACTTCTTCATGCTCTTCACCGCCGCAAGCACTCACGCTCACACCTAAAGCTACGATAAGTGCCGTGCTTAATACCGTGTTAAATACTGTTTTTTTCATTCCAACATCCTCAATAAAATACACACAAAACGGTTCATAGGCCTACTACAATATAGGAATTATCATAGCATAAACTCCAATCAAACCGTTATAGACGGTAGGGATTTTTTATTGATAAAGCATTGTATATATATCGAATTCGTAGCTTGATAGCTATATTCAAATCATTATCTAATTGAATTACTTATCGGCAATAAATCCTTAAAATCATTGACTTTGTTGGTATTTTTTATTAGAATACCTGCCCTTACGCTAATGCGTGAGAATTGTCCTAGTTTGAGCTGATGCCTGTAATCTTGAGATATTACGGCTAAATACTAATACACAGCCAAACTAATGCCCTTATATCTCATCCTAATCGAGGAGTCTTCATGCCTGCAGTTAAGGTTAAAGAAAACGAACCAGTTGATATCGCTATCCGTCGTTTCAAACGTGCTTGTGAAAAAGCTGGTGTATTGTCAGACGTACGTAAGCGTGAGTTTTATGAAAAACCAACGCAAGTACGCAAGCGTAAAAAAGCTGCTGCCGTAAAGCGTTATAAAAAGAAGTTACAACGCGAAACTATTCGTACCACTCGTATGTACTAATCAGTAATCTGATTTAGCTACGTACAAGCGCTACACTAACGCCACTGTTATCAATTGATATCAGTGGCGTTTTTTATGCTACAATTTTTGTTATTACTGCTGACATAATTTTTATTAAAGCCATCATCAGCAGGTTCAATTCTATAAATTTAACACTCAACATCTACCGAATAGCATTTAATAGATCGATAAGGATAATAGCAGTGAGCCAACTTAAACAGACGTTAGCAGACAATATCAAAGTTTCAATGAAAGCTCGTGATCTTGAGCGCGTTAAAGTACTGCGCAACGTGCAGTCAGTAGTGAAACAAATCGAGATTGACCGTCAGACAGAACTTGATGATGCACAAGTACTAGAAGTTCTGCAAAAGCAGCTAAAACAGCGTCAAGAGTCACTTACGATCTTTACAGAAAACGGCCGTGATGACTTGGCTACTAAAGAGCAGTTTGAGATTGATATCATCAACGAGTTCATGCCGCAGCAAATGAGTCAAGACGAGATTATGGCATTGGTCAATACTGAAATCGCTGAGCAAGGTGCTACGTCTATGCGCGATATGGGCAGTGTCATGGGCGTGCTCAAAAACAAAACAGCTGGCCGCGCTGATCCTGCCATGATTTCTAAAATGGTTAAAGACGCGTTACAAGGCTAATTTCTAATAGATACTCTTGGATTGTCAGACGATAGCGTTTGTGTGATTCATCAACAGCTAAACTGCTACCCCAAAATGAGCTGTCTGGCCTATAAACGATTGGTCGCTAAAAAACCGCGTATTTAATTAACCGCTTAGGGCTTAAAGTCTCTGGCGGTTTTTATTGCTTTGATTTCTGCATTAATATGCGCTAGTAATGGACGCGCACTATTGGCTTGTTCCGTGGTTTGCAGATCTTCCGTCAACTGTTTGGCCTGCGTCAAAGAGGTCAGCGCACTCTCATAGCGTCCATTCCATAACTGATCATAACTACGATAGCGTAATGCATTAATCGTCGCGATATTGGCTAGTTGTGGTGACGTGGTAGTTTTAGCAAGTTTTTCGTTGGCGAGTTGCAAACTTTGCCATGCGTAACGATCGCTTGAATGCTGTTCTGTTAATAGCTTTAGCAATGCTTGAGCCTTTATCGGTTGATTACTGTTAGTCAGCGCTTCAGCCAGATAAAGGCGTAAGTCACGGCGTTCAGGGTATAGACGCTGCTGGCTTTCTAAGACGTCTACGGTTTGTTGCCACTTACCTTGCTCACTCAATAGCTGACTGTGCGTAATCGACAGTAGCGGCTCCAAATTCTGACGTTGCGTACGTGATAAAGCGTTTATCTCAGCCAGTATTTTATTGGCATCTGTAAAGCGCTGCTGCTCCCCATACCAATGCATTAGCGCAAGTTTGGCCCCAAGGCTGTTTTTGGCGGCCGTTGTCAGTGTGACTTCAGAGGCATGTTTACCAGTCACTTGTACGCGCCAATATAACAAATCAAACAGTGCTTGATGGCGCTGCTGTTGGCTCAATGAGAGCGATGGATAACGCTGGGCGCGACTTTGTGATTCACTCAGTCGCTCATTACTCAACGGATGCGAGCGCACAAAGCTCGGCAAAAACTGATTTTCAACTTGGTTTAACTGACTCTGTTGATTCATCGTCGCAAAGAATCTTGGCATCGCGCGAGGGTCGTAACCCGCTTGAGTCATAATCTGCATACCTACTCTATCAGCCTCGCGTTCGTTACTACGGCTAAACGACATACTGCTATTCATAGAAGCGGTTTGACTGCCCGCCATTACCGCGGCGGCTGCATCACCATCAACTGCTGAGGCAGCAATCGCGGCTAGCATACCGCCTATCTGCATCAGCAAGGCCTTTTTACGTTCGTCAACGCCACTTTCATAATGTCGCTGACTGATATGCGCAACTTCATGCGCAACAACGCTCGCTAGCTCATCCATGCTACTAGCAGCCAATATCGTACCTGTGTTGATGCCAATTACGCCACCAGGCGCTGCGAAAGCATTGATACTAGGGTTATCGAGTATGACGACACCAAGTGGTGCTTGCTGGCGGGCTTGAGCATTGAGACGCCATGTCATATTTTTTATCGTTTCTTGTACCCAGGGATCATGTTCCATTTTGACGCGGCCATTGATATTCTGTAACGACCACTCGCCAAGCATTTTATTTTGGTATTGCTCAGCAAACCTCAGTCTCTGCCCGCGCAAATTTGGTAAATCTAGTGTTTGCGGATCTGTGACTTGCCACGAATTATCAGCAAATGGCTGCGTTTGACTATCACGGCTATGCGCACCACTAGCTATGGCTAGTAGCATCACTGATAACCCTACTTTGATACTATTTGGCAAAGCTAAACTCATAAAGTAATGGTTACCTTTTTGCTTAGATAACATAAGTGGCAAGCCTACGGAATTTTTGGCTATTAAAGGTTTATTGTTGCTGTCAGGTCGCTTCGTTCTATTAGCGTGGTACAAGTGCGTATCCTATAAGATAATTGACGACGTCTTTTCGACTATACGAGCTTGTTTATATAAGGTCAATTCTACAATGCACTTAACTACCAATAACTTAGCCACCCGTCACGATTGCGCAACATGGCTATGTAATTATTCGTCAGGTAACTATTTATTAGGTCTATTAGGTTATTAGGTCAGTCTTAACCGTATGACGCTTGATCGAGTAATTGCTAATCGAGTAATTCTTGGCTAGATAATTCTAGTGAACCGAACGCAGCGTTGATTATATTCAACTGCAACTATACATTGTCTATTTGGTATAATGAGTAACAATGATAGTAGGTCTAGATGACTGTTATAACGATCTCGTAATTTATAATTGATAGATTATGTTCGTACTCAATATCGAAGCCTATTGCTAATACTACCAATTAAACTATAGATATCTACAAGGTTTAAGTTATGTCCGCTGATAGTGAACCAGTCATCGAACGTGTATCGCATTTTATCCGACTATCAGCGAACTTGCCTGATACACAGCAGAACGATATTGCTAGTTTACTAAAGCTGCTACCGACTAAAAGTCACGAAACAGATAGTGTAAACGCAGAGCCGTCTGAACTAAATATAAAAAACTTTGTTGATGGACGCGGTCTTGCATGCCCGATGCCACTATTAAAAACCAAAGTCGCACTACGTGATGTAATAGCTGGTGAGTCGTTATATGTGGTTGCAACTGACCCTAATTCGCAAGCTGATATCGCAGCGTTTTGTAGACAAAGCCGACAATCACAGACGGCAGACTGTTTGGATTTGGCGGTTAATGAAGTTACTGACCACTCATCAGGTGATGGCACATCATTACAGCGTTTCGCTACAATATATCACTTCATCATTACTAAAACTGATAGCAACTAAGCGCTGCTATCCTTTACAATTAAATCATAAAGATTTTATCTGACTATTTGCTTAACTATTTAACCAAGGTCAAGAATATGGCTAATAATTCTACTGATGCTGTGAATACAAATAAAAAAGATGACGCAGCTCCTATAAAAAACGATGCACGCGATGCTGCATTAAAAGCCGCGGCTCAGCGACCACCTTATGACGCGAGTACATTAGGCAATACTAGTACGCGCGACTTAGTACCCGCTATGCCAACTCATCTGTCAGCACCAGGGGTCAACTTGGGTGCGTATATCAATACTGTCCATCAAATTCCTATTTTGACAACAGTACAAGAACAAGAGCTAGCGCATCGCTACTATGATGAGGGTGATGTTGAAGCTGCTCGTCTACTAGTGATGTCGCATCTTCGTTTTGTGATTCATATTGCACGTAGCTACTCGGGCTACGGATTGCCGCAAGCAGATTTAATCCAAGAAGGTAACTTAGGATTGATGAAAGCGGTCAAACGCTTTGACCCAAACAAAGGCGTACGCTTAGTGTCATTTGCTGTACATTGGATCAAAGCTGAAATTCATGAGTTCGTGATTCGTAACTGGCGTATTGTCAAGGTTGCAACTACCAAGGCTCATCGTAAATTGTTCTTTAACTTACGCAGCCTCAAGAAGACTAACAACCAGCTGACACTAGAAGAAGCAGACGCTATCGCTAATGACTTAAATGTCACGCGTAAACAAGTGTTAGAGATGGAGTCACGTCTAACCTCTTATGACGCTTCGTTTGAAGCGCAGTCGAGCGACGATGATGATGGTCGCTACGCCCCTCAGCTATTTTTGGAAGATGGTATCGATCCAGCTGAGCAATTAGAAGAAGAGGATTGGGAAGAAAACAACTCATCAGCACTCATCGCTGCTATGGGCACTTTAGATGATCGTTCACGCGATATCGTCGAACAGCGCTGGCTCTCTGAGCAAAAATCCACCTTGCATGAATTAGCAGCGGTTTACTCTATCTCAGCTGAGCGTGTCCGTCAGATTGAAAAAAATGCTATGGACAAGATTCGTGATGCCATGACCATCGATAGTGTAATTTTGCCAGATGATATTCAGTAACCTCAACATAGTACGAGTTGTGCCATGTTAAATTGGATCGGTATTGCAGCAGTTAATATGGCTGTCGCTGTGGCTCTAGGTGCGTTTGGTGCACACGGTCTAGAAGGTCGTGTCAGCATCCAACAGCTTGAATGGTGGCATACGGCAACGCTGTATCTGTTTGTACATGCACTTGGATTATTGCTTGTTGGTTTACTGATTCGTTTGAAATATATTACTCAAACGACAGCATGGTTGTTGCAAATTGGCATTATCATTTTTGCTGGCAGCTTGTATGCGATGACGCTTGGTGCACCGCGTTGGTTTGGTGCGATTACGCCTATTGGTGGCATTCTTATGATCGTAGGCTGGCTATGGCTTGCCGTTTCTGCATTCCGACTAAAAGACTCAGTTAGCTAGTCTGTTCAAAGTTTATTTTAGCTCGTAGTCTTAGTTATCTATAAAATAAATTTTATTAGTCAAAAGATACGTAACATATAAACAGGAATTTTAAAATATTAGGGAGTATTTGATATGAGCACTATCAGTGTCAATGGTAAAAGCTTACAAACCACTCATCAAACCGTTCAGCTAGTTATCAATGAGCTTGGGCTTAGTCAGGGTCGTTATGCTGTAGAAGTAGATGGTGAGCTGATGCCAAAAAGTGAACTTGCTCAATTACGTGTGGTAGAAGGTATGGATATCGAAGTAGTACAAGCTGTTGGTGGCGGTTAATAGTATTTAGATAATTAAATCTAAGCAGACAGCAATCCTCTACTATTTATATTCCTCGATACCAAAAAAGACCTCAACGTATTACACGTTAGAGGTCTTTTTTATGTCAATTACAAACTAGTGCAGCAGCTACTTATAAATTTTTTATTCTCTTAGTCTACTTTCACTAGATTATAATGATAACGTTCAAAGTTTAAACTATGCAGCTGGTACTGCTTCTGCAGGGGTTAGATCCTGATAGCGACCATCACGTCCTGCACCCTGAGTTTTTTTGCGCTCTTGACGGGTTTTGTACTTACGCACTTGTCTATCTAGCTTGTCTGCCATCTCGTTAATGGCTTTGTACATATCATCTTCAGACGCTTGGACAAACATTTCTTGACCCGAGACACGCATAATCGCTTCAGCTTTATGGCTTTTTTTACCGCCATCACTAGCACCGCTGTTGTCTAACGATAGAATCACTTGAATACTTTGTATCTGATCGAAGTGACGCTCTACTTTTTCAAGCTTTTCGCGTACTGCTGTGTCCATAGCTTCGGTAACGCTGATATGATGACCACTGATAGAAACATTCATATTGTTGTCCTTTTATTCATGACTTACAATCAACAGATGAGGTAGCATTCTTGCTCTTGTCATCCTGCCTTACCATCAACTATGCCGATGCCTATAGTAATGTGTCGACGTATCCCTTTATCGTCTCCTTTGTTAGTTGTGAATGAATACTATAAATCGGCACTTGGTTTTTGTTGTTGGTATGACTCTAATTTGTCATGAAAGTCGTCCAGTAGCAAGCCATTTAATTGTAATTAAGTGTAACAAAAACTGTTGTTTCTTTTAGGTTTCTATATAATCAAAAAATTTTATTTTTTATATCTCATTTATATCGTATAGACAGATAGTCATTAGCGTTGTAAAAAACAGGCTTATATAGTTAGTATTTCTGTTTGCGCTGAGTGGACGAACCAATATTCATCGCTTCACGATATTTGGCGACAGTTCTTCTGGCTATATCGATACCATCTGTTAACAGCTCATCTTTGATACGACTGTCTGATAAGGGTTTTTTGGGATCTTCATCAGCGACAAGCTTTTTGATCATGGCACTGATAGCAGTCGACGAGATATCTCCATCCGCACCACTCACATGAGATGAGAAGAAGTGTTTCAAAGAAAATAGCCCTTGCGGCGTCAAGATGGTTTTGCTGGTGGTAAGGCGTGAGACCGTAGATTCATGTAGATCAACTTCTTCAGCAATTGCTTTTAATATCAAAGGTTGCATGGCGGTTGCACCATGCTGCAGGAATTCTTGCTGATAACGTACGATGCTGGTCGCTACTTTTAATAGGTTTTGATTACGCTCTTCGATACTACGAATAAACAGCCTAGCATCAGTAAGATTTTCGCGCAGATATTGATTGTCAGGGCTATCATCACCGCGCTTGACTAAGTTGGCATATTCTTGGTTTACGCGTAATTTTGGCAAAGTATCTGGATTGAGACGCACATACCAGCCATCTTCTGCTGCTTCAGAGTTGTTTGTCGTCTTATTTTTTCTGACAGGTGTGACTAAAACATCAGGAATGTCGTAGCTTTCAGGCAGCTGGGCATAGTCGGGCTGGCTTGACTGAAACAGTAGCCCTGGTGACGCGTTTAAGGTACGTAGTAGCGTTAGAGCAGGTGTAATGTATTCTGGTGCAAGCCCTGTGCGTTCTGTTAGTGCTTTAATATTATTGCTGACTAAATGCTCACTTGCTGATAGCAACGCTTGAGCTTCTTGTAGGTATTCGGTGTGAGTATCTAGCTTTGATAGCTGAATCGATAAGCACTCACTTAGATGACGCGCCCCTACACCAACTGGATCACAAGACTGAATAATACGTAATACTGCTAAAACTTCTTCTTTCTCAACACGATCATCCCATTGATAGAAATTTGCCATCGTATCAAAGCTCTGCAGCAGCTCATCTATATCGATTCGGATGAAGCCCATATCATCCATGGAATCTATCAAATACTCTGCAATCAACGTATCAGCTTCTGAGAGGCGTTTAAAATTCAGCTGCCAACGCACATGATCTTGAATAGTAGACGAAGTACCACCTTGATCACTATCAAAACTTTCAGCCACTCTACTATTGCCAGTTCCTGTTGCAGCAGAAGCATAGTTACCCGTATCAAAGCTATCAGTATTGAAACTGCTGTAGCCATCCATATCTATCGCACTATCATCGATATTAGACTGCTGAAGCTTATCTAAACTATCACCACTATACTCTGCACTGGTATCCAGCGCTGAGTCAAACGAGTCATTACTGCTACTTTGATTCCAACTATCTAGTGTTAATGACTCACTCCATTCCTCTGCTTCACCATTACCATTATCGTATTCGTCATCGTTTTCAATACGTTCAAGCAATGGATTACTATCCAGCTTTGCTTGAACCTCTTGTGCAAGCTCAAGACTAGAGAGCTGCAGCAATTTTATGGCTTGCTGCATCTGCGGGGTTAGCTTTTGTGAGTTGCTCAGCGTGGTCGCCAATCCGAACGACATACTCATGGGCGCCTTATTGCACTCCGATTTTGGTGATATTTTGTTTATTCTGTCATTTAAGGTAACGACTTAAATCTTATCAGGACATGACGATAGCATTTTTTGTCACAATTTTGCTATGATAATTTATGTTCTGTCCGAGTACGTTTGATTCGCTATCTACAACAGACTACTATCTTAATAAGTATAACCAATCTATAAACACGAGCAGTCTCTTCATTTCCGCGCAAATATTACAATAAATAAGCGACGGTGAATGGGCGACACAGCTCATACCCAATAGGAATATTTTCATGAATCCAAACAACCCTCAATTTAACGTCGCTGCTATTCAAATGAATAGTCAGCAGGATGTTGAGAATAATTTAGCAGATATCCAAGCCGCCATTACAGACGCACAAGCTCAAGGGGCTGAGCTCGTTGTATTGCCTGAGAACTGCTGTAGCATGGGTCAGCAATCCGCTACTGCCGAGCGTTTTGATGACTTATCAGCGACGATAGCAGACTACGCACGCACTGCCAGTATACATGTACTAGCAGGCTCGTTGCCCTGTCATTATCGCCCTGATGGTACTGTCGTTCCTGACGGTAGATTACGCCAAGTGAGTCAACTGTTTGCACCAGACGGTACACGTGTTGCTCGTTACGACAAGATTCATCTGTTTACCGCAACTGTAGCTGATAAGCATGGCAGCTATAACGAAGCGGCGACCTTTGAGCCGGGTACGCAGACCGTCATTGCGCCACTCGCAGTAGATAATGCAGTCTATCAACTTGGCATGATGGTATGTTTCGATTTGCGTTTTCCGGCATTGGCGCAGCGTCTGCGACAAGCCGGTGCTGAACTATTGAGTGCACCCTCCGCCTTTACTTACTTGACAGGACAAGCACACTGGTCACTGCTGTTACAGGCTCGTGCTCTAGATAGTCAATGTATGGTTATTGGCGCGGCACAAGGTGGCGATCATCTCTACAAAGATGGTAGCACGCGCCAGACGTGGGGACATGCAGCCATTACAGCATTTGACAGCAGTATTATCGCAAGCTATGACGATAGCAAACTGGATAAGCAATATGCCATCGTCATGGCGTCATTAGACAAACAAGCACAGGAACAAGGCCGCCAAAAACTACCTATTTTTGATTGCCATCGTTTGGCGTAGATGATGGAATACAATGGATGTCGTGCCTAATTGCTAGGGCAAATCTTCATTTTGAGTATGAGATGCTCGTGGATGGGCGCGATCATAAACCTGCGTTAATTTTGCAAAATCAACGTGAGTATAGATTTGCGTGGTACTAATATCGCTATGCCCGAGCATCTCTTGCACGGCGCGCAAATCGCCGCTGCCAGACAACATATGTGATGCAAAACAATGACGCAATAAATGTGGATACATATTCTGTGCAATACCTGCGCGAGTAGCAGCAACTTTCAAGCGCTGCTGCACTGCGCGTGTTGATAGTCTGGTACCGAGCTTCTCACTGATAAATAATGCGTCATCCATCTGCTCTACCCACAGGTTACGATGTGGTAGGTAGCGACTAATCGCTGCTGCTGCCTTTACCCCTAATGGCACTAGACGTGTTTTATTTCCTTTACCTGTAACTCGTACCCGTAAGTCAGACAAGTCTATGTCTGCTGTATCGAGTGCGACCAGCTCGCCAACACGCAACCCACTACTGTAAAGTAATTCAAACATAGCCTTGTCACGTAGCCATAGGCGCGCTTGCTCTGGTGTATCAGGAATCTCTTGATCAAGTAGTTGAGTCAGTAAATCGACATCAGCGATAGAAGGCAGCGGTCTAGGACTACGCTTTAGCTGATAGCCAGTGGTTGGATTAATACGTGCTAGCTCTTCTTCAATCATCCAGCCATAAAAATGCCGAATCGCAGACAGCTCTTGCTGAACACTGGCAAGCGCTAGCTTATCTTCATCAAGGCGTTGACTGATATGTTGGGCAAGTTGACGTTTATCACAGCGTGTCCACGTCAAACGCTTCCCACGTAAAAAGAACGCCAGTTGATTTAAACCAGCGAAATAAGCAGTCAAGGTATGAGGCGAATGGTTGCGCACAGATAGAGTATTGAGCCAACGATGTACAGGTGCGAGTAGCTCTTGTAATGCAGAATCGGACTCTATAGTGGCGACCAGCTCAGTAGATAGCCAAGGTAATGAACTAGCCGCTTGGCTTTCTTGATTAGTAGACATAACCATATTAGAACCATCCTTGGCATTTATACGATTGACCTAACAACAGGTATTAGCCTTCAGCATTAGGCTTGAGACCCGCTTGTGCCATCAGACCATCTGGACTAAACACGCCTTCATAAACGAAAGCGGTCGGGCCCGTCATCGTGACCGAATAGCCTGGCTGCCACTTGATAATCATGCTGCCACCATATAGCTGCGCGCGGACCTCTTCACCCTCATCAAGCCAACCTTCACGTATACCAACGGCCACTGCTGCGCACGCGCCCGTACCGCAAGCTTGTGTCTCACCCACACCGCGCTCGTATACACGTAGGCGTATGTGACGCTGGTTCATCACTTGCATAAAGCCCACATTGACGCGGTCTGGGAATGCAGGGTGCGACTCAATTGCCTTGCCTAGAGTCTCAACCTCTGCATCAAGTACGTCATCGACTCTTATTACAGCGTGCGGGTTGCCCATATTGGCAACATATAGCTGTACAGGCGTACCATTTACATCGAGATGATAAGTGTTTTGAATTTTGGTCGTCGCTCTTGGACTAAATGGGATTTCATCTGGCTCAAATTTAGGCTTGCCCATATCGACATCTACCCAACCGTAGCGATCAGTGGTCAGAGAGATGATACCGCTAGCTGTCTCAACGCGTAGACGCTGCTTAAATGATAGTTTACGTGCTTGTACAAAACGCGCAAAACAGCGCGCGCCATTGCCGCACTGTTCGACTTCGGTGCCATCAGTATTAAAAATACGGTAACTGAAGTCGACATCAGGGCGCATAGGCGGCTCGACCACGAGCAATTGATCAAAACCAATACCTAGATGACGATCGCCCAATAACTGCACCAAATCCTTGGTCAAATCGAGGCGTTGGGTCACTAAATCAATGACCATGAAATCATTACCCAACCCATGCATTTTAGTAAACTCTATTAGCATATCTTTGATGTCCTATCCTATTTTTATGTATGCCTTATATTAGCACGCTGTCAGATACAATCATAATTATCACCACTATCAAATATCGAGTTATATGTATATCTTACAACTAACCTGCTTGCTTGGCATTGGGCTTAGCATTAAGCACAAAAAAACCCACTGTTATCATCACAGTGGGTTCTCTCTAATCGACAAAGCTATAAACAAAAATGATCTCATCAGAATAATCATTAAATATAACTGTCGATGACTATATCAACATGAGCAACTTCAATACTGCTTATGATGCTATTTATCCTGCCACAACGTTTCATCTGCATATAATGCTTCAATCGTTTCGCGCTTACGAATAAGTTGATGGCTATCACCTGACACCATTACTTCGCTAGCACGTGGGCGTGAATTGTAGTTGCTGCTCATGGTAAAGCCATAAGCACCTGCACCAGTGATAGCCAATACATCGCCTGTGGTCAATGATAACAAACGATCTTTTGCCAAGAAATCACCCGTTTCACAAATCGCGCCAACGATATCCCACGGCTGCGTACCATCCGTATCGATACCAGCACTAGGTAATACACTTGGAATCACCGCCATTTCAGCTTGATATAATGCAGGACGAATCAAGTCATTCATAGCGGCATCAACGATAGCAAAGTTTTTATGCTCAGTCGGCTTGAGTACGTCCACTTGGGTCAACAGCACGCCAGCATTGGCAACAATACTACGACCTGGCTCAAAGAACACGGTCAAACCAAGTTCGCTAAGTTTTGGCAATAATGCTTGGGCAAACTCATCGATAGATACAGGCGTCTCATCAATATAGCGCACACCTAAACCGCCGCCCAAATCGATATGCTGTAACTCAATGCCAGCATCACGCAAGCTATGTATCAGCTCAATAACTTTATCTAACGCTGCAACAAATGGCTCTACCTCTGTCAACTGCGAACCGATATGACAATCAATACCAACGATGTTGATATGTGATAGGTCAGCCGCTTGCTGATAGACCGCTAGTGCGTCTTCGTGAGTGATACCAAACTTGTTGTCTTTAAGACCAGTCGATATATATGGATGGGTTTTGGCATCGACGTTAGGATTGACGCGTAATGAAGTTGGCGCAGGCTTATCAAGTGACTTTGCGACTTCATTGATCAAAGTCAGCTCGCTGATAGACTCGACGTTAAAACAGCCGATACCTTGAGTCAACGCATATTCGATATCACCGTATGTTTTGCCAACACCTGAAAATACCACGCGTGCTGCTGCGCCACCTGCTGCCAACACGCGCATCAGCTCACCGCGAGAGACAATATCAAACCCAGCACCTGCCTGCGCTAAGACACCAAGCACGGCAAGATTAGAGTTTGCTTTTACGGCATAGCATACCTGATGATTCAGACTGGCAAAACTATCGGTATAGGCTTGATAAACGTCTAATATTGCCTGCTTTGAATACACATAGCATGGTGTACCATATTGTTTCGCCAACTCATCAATACTGACCTGCTCCATATACAGCGCATCGTCGCGATAGCTTAGCGCTGGCAAGTGAGCACTCAACGCTTTAGGGTCAACATATAACCCTTGCTCAGTTTGGATAGCAACAGATTCACCAGTGGTAGAATCGCTCAAGTCAGCAGGTAGTTCAGAAGGACTCATATAAACATCTCTAATATAATCAGATTATCAAGGGTGGAAATAAAATAACAGTGGAGATAGGGTTTGGCTAGCAATTACTGGCTTAAGCAACTAATAGTCGTTGGGGTCAGTACTAGGTTCAGGTAGCACCATCTGCTCTTCTAGATAGCGAGTTTTTTGATAGTTATCCTCATCGATACCCGCAAAGGCGGCATCTTGTGGATGACTAGTACTCTCCAGTACAGACGCATTGCCTTCTATCGTTTGGCTACTGGAGTCTGCCAGATACAGATCGCCTTTTTGCCCGCAGCCTGACAATCCTACTATAACCGCACTACCTATAAACAAAGTGGCGACAATCTGACGACTGGTACGAACGTATGAGCTAGCATGGTTAGCTGCTGATGGGCGGTGTGTAGTAGACATATAATAGATAACCTATGAGCTTACAACGGCATAATGGCGATAGTAAATCGTGATAAATAAAAACCAAACAAATGGTCAAACCCACAGCTACCGTGCTGACGTTATGACCATTTTAATCATAGCATTATTACATAAAGCTGTATGGATACTGAATATGATTGGTGAATAAATTTGCGTGATGTTGGATATTTTCTAAAACATCATTCGGATTTTTATAGTAATATCGTTTGCAGGTTTAGAGATGAATGCATGACATCGGGATGTCTTGACAATATTTCTTACAATTTTATCTGTAATAGTACTGCACGACCATCTATTCAACTCATCCTCTCACATACCTACAACCTACTGATTACAATTAACTTATTTCTCGTTTAGCCCTTTATTAATCACACACTTTAAACCTTACCCCTATCATGGTGTAGAAACAAAAGTGTGTTACATTATATTCCCAGTTTGCGGCGGCAATAGGATGCTAGCCTGAAATGTATACGCATTAATTCATAAGCATGGATGCATAGCAATGTCAGAAATAGCAACCCAGATATAAATAGAATCAGCAACATCCTTGCTTGATATGCTCAGCATGGATATGGCTGACTTTTATTTATCTAACGGTTATCAGCCTCATCAATTCCATATAGCAACAACACTATGTCTCAGCTGTGACTGTTCACTGCAGCACTTGGGATATCAGCGATGTAGAACTTGATGATCGTAAAACAGGACGTGGCAATAGACGTCTTTTTTATATCAAGCAAACGATATAATTGATTTGCCCTTTATAAAAACCAATCTAAGGATAGAGTATGAGCGCCAACCTAAGTAACACTTTTGATGATAAGAACAGTGAAACATCAACCCTAACTAACCCCACTTTAGTTCTCAACTGCGGTTCGTCTTCTATCAAATACGCGTTGATTAGTGACGACAACTCTACTCGTATCACTGGTCTTGCCGAAAACTTAGGACTCGATACTGCCCGTATCAAACACACGACACTAAATGGTGAGAAGTTAGAAATTCCTATCTCAGGTGGTCGTCATCAGTTAGCACTACAAAAAATTCTTGAGCTATTAGAACAGTATCATTTTATCGCAGTTGGTCATCGCGTGGTTCATGGTGGCCGTGAGTACTCTGAAGCGGTTCGTGTTGATGAACACGTGCTGGACGAAGTAAAACGCTTAAAAATACTCGCACCTCTACACAACCCTGCCCATGCTTTAGGTATCGAAGCGGTACAAGCGATTTATCCTGATATTCCTCAAGTTGTCGTCTTTGATACGGCTTTCCACCAAACCATGCCTCCTGTTGCTTTCCGCTATCCAATACCAAAAGCCCTGTACGAAGAACACAGAATTCGCCGTTATGGCTTTCATGGTACGTCTCATGCCTATGTCTCAGAGCGCGCCAGTGAAATCACTGAGGTAAAAGGGCCTCATGGCTGGCTAACAGCCCATCTGGGCAATGGCTGCTCAGCAACTGCTATTTATGACGGTAAGAGTCTCGATACCAGTATGGGTCTAACCCCGCTTGAGGGACTCATGATGGGTACACGTAGTGGCGATGTTGACCCAAGCCTTCACATCCACCTAAAACGCCAGCTCGGTATGAGCTTGGAAGAAGTGGATACCATGCTCAATAGTGAAAGTGGTCTACTGGGTATCTCAGGATTGTCTAACGACCTACGTACGGTCGAACAAGCGGCAAACGAAGGTCATGCAGATGCCAAGCTCGCTATCGAGATGTTCTGTTACCGCGTCGGCAAATATCTTGCCAGCTTAAGCTGCGCACTGCCAGAGTTCACTGGCATTATCTTTACAGGTGGTATCGGTGAAAACTCAGTCACTACTCGTACCAGTATCTTAGAAGTAATGCGTCACTTCGGCATCAAAGTAAACGCTGACAAAAATGCAAGCTTGTTTGGTGGTAGTGAAGGCAACTTCCACGCAGACGATAGCAGCATTGAGCTATGGGTTGTACCAACCGATGAAGAGTGCCGCATTGCCCAAGAAACTCGTGACGCATTAAAGTTAGTATAAGCCTATCGACTATCATGCCTTGCGCTTACCTTCTAGACGCTTATAAAGCGTTTGGAGGGTATAAAGTGAAGCGCTTGGCATTTTTATGCTGCTCAGAATGATTCAAAGCCTAAAATAAAATAAATTGTAGGACATATTATGCAAACCATTTTACTTGTTCCCATTAGTCGCGGTATCGGTGTGACGTCAGCCGCACTGGGCCTCATCCGTGCCTTTGACTATAACGGTAGTAAAGCAGGCTTTATGAAGCCGTTTTTGCAAGATGATACGCTAGACAAACAGCACAGCTTAGACAGCTCAAGTGCCTTGACCATGCATGCATTTGGCCTAAATCCACCCGAGTCTATCAGCCGTCAACACGTCGAGCGTATGCTAGGTGATGACAATCTCGATGACTTGATGGAAGAAGTGATCGCCAATTATCACACCATCGATGATGGTCATGACGTCATTATCTGTGAAGGTTTAGTACCGACTACTGAGACTTCTTATGCCTCACAGGTCAACCGTGCGCTTGCTCACGCGCTAGATGCCAAGGTTATATTTGTCAGTACTGCTGATATCAGTAAGCCTGCCTATTTAGCAGACAAACTGGACGTCCATGCCCGTGATTTCGGTGGTATTGTCAACTCACGTACACTTGGTGTGATATTAATGCGTGTACAAGACGTGCCCAACACATTTGATAATCAGCCTGTCGCACCTGGTGAGGCTGTTGTCAGCTTAGATCCGAACTTCCTACAAGAAGTTCAGCGCCTATCGCCTTCGTTCAACACTGAAGTATTCCGTCTCATCGGTGTTGTGCCTTTTAGTGACTCACTGTCTGTACCCCGCACATGGGATATCGCAACAGAGCTTGATGCTACTTGGCTAAATGTTGGGGAAGCAAAATCACGTCGTATTAATCGTATTAGCCTAACTGCTCGTTCCGTGGCACGCGTCAACGAAGTCTTTAAGCGTGGTACGTTAGTCGTCGTGCCTGGCGATCGTGATGACCTGCTATTGGCTGCTGGACTGGCCTGTATTAATGGGATTCCATTGGCAGGTCTGGTATTGACCGGTGGTGTCACGCCAAGCGAGACAGTTGCTGAGCTTTGGCAGTCAGCGCTCAAAACTGGTATACCAGTTATGAGTGTCGAAAATGACAGTTATGAAACGGTACAAAGCCTGATGCATATGAGCTCTGAGATTCCAAGTGATGATACAGAACGTGCTGATGAAGTCGCTCGTTATGTGGCTGCGCATCTGGATCTGAGCTGGATTAAAGAATACTTCAGTCGCGACCATGAACCGCGCTTGTCACCATCAGCGTTTCGCCATCAGCTGGTTAAAAAATCACAGCATGCTAAAAAACGTATCGTACTACCAGAAGGTGCTGAACCACGTACAATCGAAGCTGCTTGTATCTGTCAGAGTCGCGGTATCGCCAACTGCGTACTAATTGCTAAGCGTAGTGAAGTTGATCAGGTTGTCAAAAACCGTGATCTAACGCTGCCTGAAGGATTAGAAATCATCGATCCTGAAAATATAGATATGAGTAAATATGTTGCTGCTGTCGTAGATCGCCGTAACGGAAAAACCACTGCAGAAGTCGCTGCTGAATACCTAAAAGACACCGTCTATCTAGGTACTATTATGCTACAGCTAGACGAAGTAGATGGTCTCGTCTCAGGTGCGATTCATACCACTGCCAATACGGTACGCCCAGCATTCCAGCTAATCAAGACCGCACCCCAGTATTCACTCGTGTCGTCAGTATTCTTTATGCTGTTACCTGAGCAAGTGGTCGTCTATGGTGACTGTGCGATCAACCCAGACCCTAACGCTGAAGAGTTAGCCGAAATCGCCATTCAATCAGCACAGTCTGCCGCTGCCTTTGGTATCGATCCAAAAGTTGCGATGATCAGCTACTCTACTGGCTCATCAGGTGCTGGCGCTGATGTCGAAAAAGTCGCTCGTGCGACTCAAATCGTTCGTGAGCGCGCACCAGACCTCAAAGTCGATGGCCCACTGCAATATGATGCAGCATCGGTCATGAGCGTAGGTAAACAAAAAGCACCTGACTCACCTGTCGCAGGTCAAGCCAACGTCTTTATCTTCCCTGACTTAAATACAGGTAACACCACTTATAAAGCGGTACAGCGTAGTGCCAACGTCGTCAGTGTCGGACCTATGCTACAAGGCCTGAATAAGCCAGTGAATGATTTATCACGTGGTGCCTTAGTCGATGATATCGTCTATACCATCGCGCTGACTGCTATTCAAGCGTATAGTGATTTGATTTAATTGCTGTAAAACTCGCTAATTAAAATCCTATACAAAACCGACTATCATGATGATGGTCGGTTTTTTATTAGCATCGTGGTGACAGATACTCATATGCCCTCTACAATAGCGCTATCATCAAATCATTTCACCTAAACAAGGTTAGCCAGTAAAAGAGCAAGGTGCAGAAACCTTTACGTGCGCCATACCTACTTTTATACATTTATTTATGCCAAATACGAGCAACAACCCTCAAGAAACAACACCTGCACCTGCCATTCGTGCCTATCTTGGTGGCTCGTTTGATCCTGTACATAATGGTCATCTAGAAGTAGCGATGTCTGTCTATCAGCACCTACTGCCAATCGCAAAGCAGGAACAGCGCCCCCTACATGTGTCTTTACTACCCAATGCCCGCTCACCATTTAAGACGCAGAGTACAGACCCTAACCATCGTTTAGCGATGTTGAAACTAGCAATAAAAAATACGCCGATACAAATTAGCGAGCTAGAGCTGTGGCAAGCGCCGCCTGTCTATACGATCAATAGCGTACGTACGTTGAGACAACAACACCCTAATGATAGCTTGATATTTATCATGGGTATGGACAGCGCCCACAGTTTGAATAAATGGAAAGATGGATTACGTCTCACTGATCATGTCAATCTATGGGTTTTCAATCGTCAGAGCAGTACCGATGTGAGTGTTGGCGTTAACGAAAAAATTTTTGACAACACTATGCCTTCTAAAAACCATACAGCGAACGCGCAAGATATTGCTTTCTTAAAGTCGCAACTCCCATTGTCACTGCAACCACATGCAACAGAATCAATGATCGAGCTATTAATTCCACCCACTCAGCGCTCGACGGATAGCTCGAACACAAATAGCAATGATCCAAATAGTACTGACTTAAAAGCTGACTTGAAAAACACCAATCAAGGACACATTTATATAGATACACGACCTATTACTGCTGTATCGAGCACACAAATACGCGAGCAGTTGCAGAAGTTAGAGCATCGAACAAATAAAATACCAGTCGCTGATAGGCAAATCGCATCTATAGCACCAATAAATGATATCATTAGCAATACTGAATCGAATCCATTAGCTAAATGGCTAAATCCTGCTGTTTATCAATATATTATCGTCCATCAGCTATATTCTGCTGCCCAATTCCGTTAAAATCGCCTTATCTGTGTCTTTTTGCCTATCCTGTTTCTATGCGTGACTGACAACCTATGATCAGTTGAATAAGACAAATTGACGTTTTACCCCTTTATTTTACATATTTATGATTCAAGAGATTAAAATTTATGACCAACACCATGACTGAAGAACGCCTAACAGAATGCTTGACCCTAGTACAAAACGCTCTAGATGATATGAAAGCAAAGAACATCACTGTAATGAATGTAGAAAAATTGACTGACGTAACAGAGCGCATTATCATCGCTGATGGTACCTCAAAACGCCATGTACGTGCGATGGCTGATAGCGTTGGCGCTGATGCTAAAAAAGCGGGCTTTATGCCGCTTGGACGTGAAGGTGGTATCGACTCTGACTGGACATTGATTGATTTAGGCGCGGTTGTCGTCCACATCATGACCCCGCAAGCACGTGAGTTTTATGACTTAGAAGGTCTATGGTCATCACCTGACCAATTGGCTGAGCTGGTTGCCACACCGCGCGAAAAGAAAACCGCGGGTCGTCGTAACAAAAACAAATAAGACTATTAGATACAACATCGTGTCATACAAGAAGCACTAGATTGAAAAGGCCAGAATATTTATTCTGGTCTTTTTTTATATAAATTTTGCAGTTATTAACCAGTATAATCAGATAAATCATTGAGTACAGATCAGCCGCTAAAGTTAAACAGCCCTCGCCTATTCATTCTAACTACTAGGAAATCTTATGAACGAAGAATCGATAATTTCATCATCTGAGCAAACTCCAATAGACTTTAATCAAGACCTGCCTCTACATATCGCTACCCTCACTTGTGTTCGCGCTGGCAAAGCAATGCCATTCGCTCGCGAAGAAATGAGCGCCATTGATAAAGCGCCAGTCAAATCACCTGTTGCGGTCAACTTTATGGGCTTAACCACTGATGAGCAAGCTGATCGCAAACATCATGGTGGCCCACTAAAAGCTGTACATCAACTGGCACCTGCAACTTATGAGAAAATCAATACAGAATTTGACCTAAAGGTACGAGTCGGTACGCTCGGCGAAAATCTCACTACCCAAGCCGTCAATGGTCTGCCTGAAATGACCGAATCTACCGTTTGTATTGGTGACGTTTTCCAATATGGTGGGCATTTTGAAAACGGTCAAGATAGCAGTAATGATAATAACGTTCAGCTACGTATCGTCCAGCCGCGCCGTCCCTGCTACAAAATCAACGATCAGATCGGTCAATTTACCAAAGTACCAAATATCGCAGCATGGGTAAGTAAACAAGGTATCTCTGGTTGGTATTTCAAAGTCGTTCAAGATGGCATTATAGATGCTGACTTACCTGTATATTTGGTTGAGCGCCCTTATCCATTTGCGACGTTAGAAAAGCTTTGGAAGTTATCTAATTCAAAAGAGAAGTATCATGCAGATATTATTGAACCGTGGCTCGCAATTGACTGTTTAGAGGACAGTTGGAAAAAGGTTCTGGCTAAAAAAATTCAACAGGATTGAAAAGGTAACACTCGATAAAAACCTTTAGTATGACTTTTCTATTTATAAGAGATAGCCAATACCTTGCGTAATGGCATCAAAGGTTTTTCATGTTCTATGTCAGCTCTATAATCAACACTCCCTCCTTCTCTATCTATAATCGTGAAGGAGCAATCCATGAGTGAACAGACAGAAAGTATCAGCTATCTACAAGCAATAGCGATTAGCGTCGGCGCAATTATCGGCTGGGGTGCTTATGTCATGCCAGGTGATTTATTTTTGCCGCAGTCACAGCTATTGGGTTCTTCTGTCGCTATTATTATCGGTACTATAGCCATTTATATGGTTGCGCGTGCCTATATTAATTTGCTAACCCAAACGCCAGAGAACGAGTCAGGCGGTATCTATTGGATTGAAAAATACATCAATCGCAAGCATGCCTATATTTATGGTTGGGGCGTCACGATAGGCTATATTTCTATTATCGCGCTCAATATATCGGCCGTTGCGTTGCTGCTACGATATCTATTGCCTAGTGGCTTACAGCTAGGCTATCTGTATACGATTGCTGGTTGGGAAGTCTACGCCAGTGAGGTGTTCCTATGCAGTGCGGCTATTATTCTGTTCAGTTATATTAATTTAAAAGGCGTACGAGTTGGCGCAAAAATTCAGCTCTATATCGCCCTTTTTATGATTCTATCAGTCACTGCTCTGTTCTTTACGTCGCTTTGGATGACGCCAACGACCCAAGCATTTTTGCCAGCTGATATGTCTAGCGGCTCTGTCACTAGTCTGGCATGGTTACCTATTTTGGCTGTTATGCCGTGGGCGTATGTCGGTTTTGAGACCACACCGCAGATTTCAAAAGCCATTAGCGATTCAAAAACCAAGACCAAAAGTATTATCTTAATTTCTCTTATCGCTGGTGTATTGTTTTACTTTTTAATCAACTACTTTACTGCACTAAACATGAGCTTTGACTATCAAACAATCAAAGACAGCCACTGGGCGACAGGTGAAGGCATAGACAATCGGATTGGTAGCATCGGCATCTGGCTGCTATCGATAGCCATGATTGGCTCGATAATGAGTGGCATTAATGGCTTTATATTGTCATCGGTTAAGCTCTTAGAGTCTATGGGCGACACGTCGTTATTACCCAGTTTGTTTACAGATAAAAACAATCGGTTTAGTAAGCAAAAGACCATTATATTGATATGCTTGGTGTGCCTACTTTCTCCTTGGCTAGGTAGAAACTACCTACTCGACATTGTAACGATGGCTTCCTTGGGCATCACGGTTGGCTTCGCTTATGTCACGACCGCCGACCTCATCAATGAGCGAAAAAAGAAACAAGCAGGTTTGCTTAACTACGTTTCTGTATTAATCAGTGTGGTCTTTATATCGCTGTTGCTGCTACCATTTTCACCAGCAGCACTATCGTTCAACGCTTACGTCTTGCTAGGAATTTTCGTTCTACTTGGGGCGATTGGTTATAAAAAAATCGCGGTTAACCCTAACGTCAATCCTAATGCTAATTAACGACAAGTAGCATTTACCTGTCGAGCGAAATAAATATCAGTAGTATCAAATGCAAACGATGCTATAACCGCAACTTTCCCATACAGAGTACTTCATGGTAAAAAATAGTTTCTTAGCGTTTGGCCTAATACTGCCGTTGGTTGGCTGCGTCACGACTACCTCTCCAATAGCGACTACTGACAGCTACATCGTGGATAGCAAAACCTACCAAGCCTCTGGCAAAAGCGAGCGCGTCAAAACCATCGTCTTGCACTATACAGTCTCGGATAATGAACGCTCGATAAAGACGTTGACCACGGGTAATGTGAGCGCGCACTATCTGGTATTAGACAATGATGACAATAAAATCTATAACCTAGTACCAGAGAACGAGCGCGCATGGCATGCAGGGGATGGTGGCTTTGCAGGACGGACGATATTAAACGATACCTCTATCGGCATCGAGATCGTCAATAGTGGTATCAAACTTGAATATCGAGACGCATTGAAAGATAGCACGCTCGACTATCATCCTTATGAGCACTATGTGGCATTTGATGAGTTGCAGATTAAAAAGGTCGCAGAGCTGGTGCAAGATATCGCCACGCGCTATGACATCTCACCAAAAAACATCATCGGTCACTCGGACATGGCACCCTCGCGCAAGATAGATCCCGGTGCAAAGTTTCCGTGGGAGCAGCTGTATTTCGATTACGGTATCGGCGCTTGGTATAATGAATTTGATAAGCAGTTCTTTATAAATCAAGATGGATTTGCGTCGGCAACGATACCTGAGATCAAGCAAGCATTTCGCAAATACGGCTATCAAATCAACGATACCGATACGTGGGACAAGGCCAGTCGCGATGTCGTCTATGCATTTCAGCTGCACTTCAGATCGCAGCAGCCAACCGGAAACATGGATAGCGAGACCTATGCGATATTGCAGGCGCTAAATAAGAAGTATGCTGGTCGGGATGATTTTTATTAAAGAATACAGGCTATCAGGAGACATAAGCTATGAATAACTCTCGAACAGATGAGCAATACGATCTACAAAAGTATCTAGAAGAGAAAGCCAAGCAAGAGCAAGAGAAGGAGAAGGAGAAGAAAAAGAAAGAGGAGCAAGAACCTGAGCAACTCTCTGCTTATGATGCTTGTGTGCTAAAGGAAAGCGCCAAGATTCATGAGTTGATTGCTGAGGCTCAGAAACGTCCCAAAGATGAATAACTAGATAGACGGTATTTACCAACCAAGATGATAAAAATGCGCAAATTGAGGTCTTATGTTTGATGAGACATAGCTAAGCCGCTATGAGACCAATACTACAACCAAACAGCACTACATAACTTTATAAGAGAAGGCCTATCTACTAACTATTTAGGCTATTTATTGCAATAGGCTAGTGATAAAATCACCGCTCA